>NZ_JAPWBR010000001.1:0-179249 GCF_041433555.1 Granulicatella sp. 20925_1_45
AAACCATTCTAGTTTTTTGTTTAAAATTTCAACTATTTCTTTTCGAATTCCAAAAATAGAGATTGACCCAATAAAAAACATGGTAAGAAGGATATTCAAAATCAATTTTATATAAGAAATATTACCTTTAAATTTATACTTACTTAACGGTATATCTTTAGCCTTAATTTGAGAAAGAATTTGATTTATAATTTGAGTTTCAACACGGCTATCCAATTCATTTTTGGACAAAGGTTCATTCTTATCTAATTTATCTGAATATTTCCCTAAACAAACAGTTATAACATTTTTAAAAGGATTAATTCTAAACAGATTAAGATTTCTTTCTTTAGACTTATTATTTTTGTAAGTATTCCATACTGTACTTTTTCCTGCTCCATACACACCAGTAATTGCGATATTTCTGATATCATCATGACTAAAAGCATAGTCAAGAGCATCCGTGTATACTTGCTTATTTTTTTCAAGAAGATCCGGAGTTAGTGAAGTAAATGTCGTTTTTCTAGTTTCATTAATTTCGTTAGCTTCATTAATTTCGATAGTCTCATTAGTTCCCATATTTTCTATTTTGTCCATAACTTATTAATTTCCATCTCCTTTTTAAAAAAATGAATTTCTATTTTTTCTTTTTTATTTTAATTTCAAAATCATATCCAAATACATCTGCTATTTCTATCATTGAAAGAACTGTCGGATTGTGTTGTCCCTTTTCCATTCGACAATATTGTGACTCCAACATTCCTAAAGAATGAGCCATCTCTCTCTGAGACAAACCTAACTCTAATCTCATTTTGATAATTCTTAGAGAGACCTTTTGAAGATGATATTCTTCAAGCAGATTTTGCTTAAACTCAGGGCAGCGGGATTTCAATGCATTTAACCTTTTTGTTAGGTAAGTCATCTTCAGTTTCCCCCTCTTCTGTTTCCCGACTAATTGGAATCCTTAAACATCTTTTCCCTTGCTTCCCCCGTTCCCATTTTTCACGTATTTCTGGAGAAAGCCCTTCTTCTTGTAATATCAACAAAACCGCGAAAACTTTGACTTGTTCCTCGTACGTTAAGCCTTCTACTTCGTCAATCATCTTCTTTGTTACTCTGTATTTCGCCATAAAACTCCCTCCCAATTGTGCGGAATCCCAAAATTCACTTATAAGTGAATTTTGGGCAGTTAAGCATCTCCTTTGTTTTCAAAAAACATTCTCCCAAAATCCTTATTATTAAGGCTAAAACGTATTCTTATGCCTGATTAATTTCTTTTGCTCCTCCATTGTAAGACATTTTTATAAAAGCGTTTACACTTAATTATAACCTGCTATAAACCTTATAGCAATAGTGTTTTTGAGGAAATAAATTTTTTTGATTATTTTTTCAATTTTTTTCTTTCTTTATAACTTCCTAAAACTACTATTCAATAGAGGAATAATTAGAAGACGATAGATATGGAAAAGTGGCTAAAGCAGATATCTGCTTTAGCCACCCTGTATTAATGGACATTCTTCGATAAAACTGAAAGAATCGCATCTACATCATTTGAACTATCTGTTTTTACTAAACCTGTCTCAGTTCTACTAAATAGAGAATGAATTATTATAATCCTTTCTTCTTGCGCAATATCTGTTCCTGCATAAGTTAGAGCTTGATAGAACCTTGTTAAAGCAGCTTTTTGTTCATATTCAGTAGCCAGATGATGATTTGACATTACTATCTTTATCAGTACTCTAATTATGTAAACAAAGAAAGATATAATTGAAACTAATATAAACGATTTAGAAATAAAAGGAATTTCTTGAATAGTATCCAACGAATAATCGTGTATAACCATCACTAATCCTGTTAAAAAGCCTACTAGAGCTAGTGCAGAAACAATAAGAACCCACGTCCAATATTTTGCCTTTTCCCTATATTCTTTCGAACGATTATACCAAAGTTCTTCAGGAGCTTCTAAAGACAGTTTATTCTTATACGTCTCTTCTAAATCATTGAGCCTAGCTTCTTTTCCTTCTTGCCAGATATTTATTGAACTCTGAAACTCTTTCAACTCTATAGATTTTTCGTCAAACTGTTGCTGAATTTCGTTATGTTTTGTTTCTATAAAAGTTGTTATTTCTTTATATTGTTCATTTGAATCATCACTTATTTCTTGTAGTTTACTCTTTATAGGCAAAACTATATTAGTTTCAAAATCATCCTTACTTTCCTTAAGATCTGAGAAATGTTGTTTCAGCAGATATAACGCAGGATAAAACCTATATTGAGATGTACTTGATAAATCATAACCAATCTCATACATATTTTTGGATAATCGAATAAAATTAATTACTGCTTCCCTAAGATTATTTGTTAAATGTTGAATATAAAAAGAAACAAAGTTTTTTATTTTTCCAAACTCTGCATCTCTATCGATGGGCGAACTCATTGAGATTTTATACAAATATTTATCTGTCTCTATCTCTTCCCGATTACTTGGTATATTATTATAAAAATAATTACGTATACTCTCTGAGTCTAATTCTTCTATAGTTGATAAATACTCTCTTACCCTAGTAATGTTCTTATTTAAAATTTCCCATTCTTGAGAATAACCCTCTCTCGATACTGAATTCCAATATTCAAAATTACTTTTAGAAATTCTCTCTAATTCATCAAAAGTATATTCCTCATTCTGATGATTATAATTGATTACATATTGTTCTTCTATCGAAAATCTAAATAAAATTTTATTATCCAAAAAATTGGAAATCTGTTTCTTCGTAAAGCCCATAAAAACACCTTTCTAAATTTACTAACTTTTTTTACTGCTTAGTTTATCTTAATATAGCTAAGCGTTTCCCTTTTTCTTATGAATAGTCACCTAACTAATCTACGATATCTCTTTCAGTTTTAAATCCTCACTTCTCACCCATCCATACAATAAAAAATTAACATATACGATAATTATCACATATGAAAATTTTGCTCTCTTCTGTTACTATTTTGCTGTTTTCATAAAATTAACTGACGGTTATATTATTAAATAACAAAATTATTTACAGAGTAAAAGTATTATTATAATATTGTTTTTAGAGGTTGTGTCGTGCAAACGCACGGTCCCGTGTGGCTACCCTTAATCGTTGTAATTTATTATAAAATAACCAAATCAGTAGGATTTCAAAGAAAGACTACTAAGGAGGTGATTACGATGAAAAAAATCTCATTAATTATTTCATTTTTACAATTACTAATTGATGCTTCGAATTTTATCATCTTAAACAATATTCCAAATTACTTAGATACGATTAAACAATGGGTAGTTTGCAGGGCAGAGCCTCTATATATGACTTACAAAAGAAACCTGTCTTAAATGGTAGGTTTTTTGTTTTATCTCATTCCATCATTTTAAGTATTATTTTTCCCACTACTATCCATTTTTTGTTTAACCCACACAAAAAAACCGAGGCACTCGCCCCGGCTTCTCCTGTTTGTTGTATTTAATTTTCTATGTCGCTTTACTTCATCCCATTATAAATCTCATCCGCAATCTCAAACCCAATTTGTGCTTGCTGCTCTGGCGTTAAGGCATGGCCTGTGTCCTCCAGCGTTGTGAGGCGGGCATCTTTTAGGCGCTTCATTGCTTTTTGGGAGGCCGTGAGTGGCACGATATTGTCATCTTTGCCGTGATAAATATGCACAGGGATCGCGAGCTTGTCTAGGTTCGCGTAAGGATCCATGTCGTAGATGTCCGTAATGTATTTCTTCCCGATTTTCGTGCCGAGTAAGTTAAAGGTCTCGGGTACTTCATCTAGTTTCGGGAAGCTACTTCGGATATCGTCCGGCAGTGAAAATGCTGGATAGAACAAGAAGAGGCCTGCGATATTGGTAACTTCTTCTGCCGTAAGTGCCGTGACGAGTCCTCCTTGGCTACTTCCCATGAGATAAATTTTCTGCGGATTGACATACTCCAGCCCGCTTGCGATACGGATAGCGTCTTTCAAGTTTTGCACTTCGGTTAGAACCGACATCTCAGTCGTCAACCCTTCACTCATCGGAGAAGATGAAGACGACCCTCCTGCAAATTCCAAACTGAAGACTGCAATGCCAGCCTTCGCCAACGCCTTCTGTACTTCTTCCTCGTGTTCGACGTTCGCGCCAAGTCCGTGGCTAAAAATCACGAGTGGCACCCGTCCTTCTACGTCTGGAACAAAGGCACGGGCGTAGATATCCTTGCCATTACTATCAAAATCATATTCTTTTATGGTATACGTGCCGTCTGTCTTCACTTCGACATGCGGCGCTTGTGTGGTTTGTGGCGTCTGCGCGGTGGTCGCCTGGTTCGTAGTCGTCGTCCCACACGCTGCTAAGAGGAGCGCCACGCTGATTCCCATTAATACTTTTTTCATTCATGTCCAACTTTCATTTTTGGTAGGGTCTTTGCCCTTTTAAGTAGTCTACCCGCTAAATGTGCGAACCTCAACTTTTTTGCATAAAAAATCGACCGCAAGTTCTCCCTGCAGTCGCATCATTGTTTATACTAAAAATTCCAATAATTCCTCGTAGCTTCTCACTTCTACGGTTGGCTTAATCGTGGTTCTGTTTTCTTTTGCCGCTAAGTTCATCCAAATCGTGTCGATGCCGGCGTTAATCCCACCTTGGATATCCGCTGTTAGCGAGTCGCCGATGATGACGGCTTTATCCTTGTCGTAGTCTGGAATCGCACTGGCCACACGTTCGAAGAAGACTTCACTTGGCTTTTGCGCCCCGACTTCTTCCGAGATAAAGACCTTCTTGAAGTATTGGGCAATCGGTGAATTCGAGAGACGGCCTTTTTGAATCGTCGTAATGCCGTTTGTGGCAGCGTATAAGTCGTATCCAGCGTCACGTAATGCTTGAAGCAACTCCTCTGCTCCTTCGTACGTTTGCCCTTGCGTCCCGAGGATGGCTTCGTACTCTGCCGCAAGTTCCTTTCCGTCTTTTTCAAAACCGAAGTGGTCAAACAACTTAGCAAAGCGCGTTTCGACTAACTCCTCACGCGTGATTTCGTCCTTTTCCAACGAACGCCACATGGCACGATTCATCGGCACGTAGACGTCGATATACGCCTCAACATCGTCCACGCCCTGCTTCTCCAAGAGCTTCGTGAGCGCGTAATTCTCGGCCGAATGGAAGTCCCAGAGCGTTGAATCCAGGTCGAATAGTAGTGTTTTATAAATCATGTTCCTAACCTCTTTTTTGGTTAATTATAACCCGTAAGTTTTGTATTTTTTAACGAGCAACTTCGCGCGTTTCACGTAGTCGTTTTCGTTTCCGCTAAGTGCCTCGAGTGCTTCTTGGGCAACCGGCAAGAGTGCGCGGATGTCTTTTTGGATGAAGAGCTGGTTACGTACGTCTAACGCCTTTGCAAAAAATAACCCAAACATCCACACGATGACAAGCGGGAAGAACACGAGCATTTCTTCGTTACTGAGGGTGATCATAAAGTTCTCTGATTTCCCACCATTCACATGGAAAATAAATGCCACGAGTCCAATCGTCAGGAGCACGAGGATCCCCACGAGGACGTAAAAATACTTCATGAGATGCTGCACTCCCGGACTTTCATACGGCAGCTCGATGTCTAGACCGCTCTCTCCGACAAGGCGCTCGGTCAGTGCGCGAAACTCTTGTGCTTCATTTTTTCTGTATCGAATTCTTTGTAAATCCATAATGCTCCTCCTTACACACGTTCCACCAATGTCACGACACGGCGGACGTCATTGTAGCGGTCCACGAGTCGTTCGGCGCGTTTTAATTCCAACGCTAAATAACTGCGGTCTTCTTCACGTAACACGATAATGGCTTCATCGATGATATCCAGCAGGGCAGATAGTTCCTGCCAGCGCTTGTTTTGCTCGCGGCGATATAAAATCGCTGTGATAATGAGTAACACCGACCATATCAAGAGCAGTGCGGAAAATCCGAATGCTAAAATCCCAAGGACTTGTACGAATCCGACAATGTTTCCACCGATTTCAACAAATAGATAGACCAGTCCTGCCACTAGGAGCGCTGCGATAATCGATACGACTCCGAGTAAGAGCGATAGGAACACCCCGCGTTTCGTTTCTTCTGGAAATTCGGCAGGAATGCCGCTTTCCGTTACGAGTCGCTCGGCAACGGTGCGCACTTCCTTCACTTCTTTTTGATTCACTGCGAGTCTTCTTGGATATCCTAAAATAAGCATCTACTTCCTCCTTAGAACCGGTAATTACGTTGTAAGTCATCGACGTAATTTTCTAAATCGATGACTTCTTGTGAAACCACGCCATTTCCTTCTTCATATTGGCGAGCGATTTCGTCTTTCGCGTGTTCGAGTAAGAAGAGCGTTTCTTTTACAAGGGAACGACGCGCCAGCCAGAGAATGAGGATGAAAAGCGCAATCAATGCCACCCACAAAATCGGAACCCACCAGTACGGTAACATTCGGTCCATGACTGGTGAGGATTTCCTTGAAAAGAGCATATAGATTGAGCCAAGGATGGCCGCCAGGAAGCCTGTCGTCATAATCGTATAGAGCGTGATGATTCCAAAGAAGAGCATACAAAAGAGTCGAACCTGACGATTATCTCTTGGCAGGACGCGCGGTTGTTTGCTTCTACGGTTTACAATGCGAATGAGTTCACGCAGTCTTGTCGTTTGAGACTGCCAAATCGTTTTTTTATAGTTCATAATGTCCTCCTAATAGTACTTATGTGCTTTTTTCAAAAATTTTTGTAACTCTGCTACTTCATCTGGTGCAGCTGTGGTTTGACTCCACTCTTCGACTTCGTGGTCTGCCAGTGCCAATAGTTCTTTCCATTCCTTAAACGTTTCTCTGCGGTGCCAAGCTAAGACGGCAACGAAGGCGGCAATCGGTATGCACCAGATAACGACAAATGGCCAAATGAAGGCAAGATATCCAAACGCGACGTTCAATTGCAACGTCACTAGGCAGGCGATGAAAAGTTTCAAATACGTAAAGAATCCAGATACTAGTCCGATGACGATGCCAGCAATTGCGACCGTAATCAGGACGTAGATGCGTAGCCAATAAGAGCTTTTTGGAAGCTGTGCTCCTCGTCCGTTTATCTTCAAGACAAGCTTCAATAGTCTTCTTAAGGCGCGAACTCTTGAAGATTCGACACTTGTTAGGCGTTTCTGTACTTCGTGTTCTTTGCTCACTTTCTCCATCGCAGTGCCGACACTCGTAGCGGCGGCTTGTACTGTTTCCTTCAATTTAGAAGGTTTGCCAAGCGTTGCATGTTCCTGTAAATACGCCTCTAGCGCTTCAACGGCTTCGCGGCTGGCTTCTCTTGGTGCAGCTTTCCACGTCGCCACTTCTTCATTTCCACGAGCTACGAGTTTTTTCCATTCCCAACGAACGGATCTGTGGCAGCAGTAGAGAACAACGGCTAGGGCCGCAAACATGATGCCAAAGTGAATTGCCAAGCCGAAGAGGACCCTGACTACGTCTGCGATTAGCTCTGAATTCCACGTTTCAAACATCAAGGCGAGTGTATGAAACAAGCCCGATTCGACCACAACCATGCTTCCGAACACCACCACTCCGCACACCACTGCAGCGACACTAAGGAATGTTATAATAGCGCGCAACAGCGAAAAGCTCATCGGTAGTGTGCCTTCTTCCCCATTTTGCTCGGCCACTGCTCCAATCAACTGGCGCAGTTGTCTTACGTTGCGTTCCTTCACTCTTCGTTTCTTATTCATTGTCATTCCTCCTGACGTTCAAGGGTTGTTAAAGGTCGTAGTCTAATCGCAACTCCTCTAAATGATATTTTAATGCCTTTACAGCATGCGGAATCTCTGCAGATGGAGTGTGTTCCCATTTCGCGAGCTCTTCATTCGCTCTTGCAACGACTTCTCTCACATCTTGTTTTTGAAGATGCAGTTGCAAGAAATATAAAAAGAGCATCATTATTGGAAGAAATACGATAATGTACGGTTCATATCTAACATATTCCAGCGCATACTTCACAGCATATTGATTTCCTTCGTTCCAAGCTTTCAAGAAATTAAAGATTCCTCCTACCTTCTTATTTAATGACAATAGATAAAATATTTCGAACAACATAAAAATATTAAATATAATCTTTGGAATATATCTATATGGTCGCACTTTAATTGTCTCTTCTTCCATACTAGATAAAGCCACGACCTCATTGACTAATTGTTGTAGTCTAGCAATTCTTTTCTCTTCAAATCTTCTCTTCATCTTTTATTTCCCCAAAAATTTTATTTACCCGATTCAGATTTTTTTGCTTCTGTTTCTAACTTCAACTCTTCCATATAGTGCTGAAGTCTTTCCGCTTCTTCACTCATTGGAATCAGCGGCTCTTGTTTGTATACAGAAAGCTCTTCTTCGGCTAGTTCCGTTAACTTCCCAAACTCTTGATAACAAGAATCTACCCTGAAATAATGAAATGAATAAAGAATCCCTATAATGAGGAGTATAGTACCAATTCCTAGTAAAATTCCAAAAAGTAAAAACGGTGGAAAAATAAACCCCATTAGAAGAAAAGCTCCTGAAGGCTCAAATACATCTAGATTGGGAATCAGCGAGATTATAGCAATGATTTCTATCGCAAGAGCAATGCCTCTTTTGGTTCTTCCATCCTCAGGAAGCTGATTCTCACTATTGTTTTGCGTCATCACAGCTGTAAGCAATTCCCGCATCCGCGTTAATCGTCTTTGTCTAATCGCTTTTCTAAATAATTTCATTTCGTGTCTCCCTAGAACCCGAATCTCTTCTTATAATCCTCAATCAGAAATTCTGCGTCTTCGATATCCTCTTCTAAGTCGTCGCGTCCTGCTGCTTTCAGCGCTGCAATCGCACGTTCCGCAATTGGAATCAGTTCGCCAAGTTTACGTGTCAGTACTTTTTTAGACCAGATTCGGTACAGAAGAAAAAAGAATCCTAAAAACAAGTACAAAGAAACAAATGGTAAGAGTAGAAAAATCACATTCCCTTCTCCGGCAATCTTGTTTACCATAAACTCAAGTGGTCTCCATAAAATCCCCGTACGCATCACTATGATGAATAAAAACATCCCCGCAATCATTTTGATGGTTGCCGTTTTGTCAACTAGTTCCGGCAGTTCCTCATCCATTCCCGCCTCTTTCATTAAGTAGCTTGTCAACTCTCGGAAGTTCACTAACATTTTTTTCGTCGCAACGTCTTTCAATAGAAGTCTAAACATGATTTTCTCCTTCCAGGATAATTCCTTTTTGTGCTAAATTTTCAATACACTCTTTGTAATACGCATCATCGTGCTCTTTGTATAACGGACTCGTCCACGCACATTCATCCACTTTTGTATACGGCGGGCAAACTTTCCCACGATACGAAGCCTCTTTCCACTGCGGCGTCACATTATACCCACGGCGCTCCATTTCATCCATAATCAACGTATGGTACTGATACAGCACATACGGGCTATAGGTAAATACATAGTCCACCGTCGCATGCTTCTTGCCCCAACCATTGCCTCTGAGCGCACAACATTCGCGGTGCTGCCCCAACAGTTGCGGACGCGGAAGATGCCCAATCAAGTCCTCATGCCATAATCTCATCACAGGCCTCCTATAATCCGTATCGCTCGGTGTATTCGTCGATGACCACTTCTGCGTCAACCACGTCATCTAAATTGTCATAGTCATATTCTTTTAAAACGGCCACCGCACGTTTGGCAATCGCCATCAACTCCTGTAAGTCCCGTTTTCTCTGCGGTTGTTTCCATAACTCATCTAGCCCATTTAAAATCGGAAGGAAGAGAAAGAGAAACGCTAACGGCCATAGCGAAAGAAGCGGAAATTGATCAATCAGCGGTTGCGTCACACTTTTGAGCCAATCACTAGAAGAAAGCCATAATATGAAAATTAATCCTAGAATTGACGGACCCCAAGGCACACTTTCATCCTCTTCAGGCACCACTTCATCGGTTCCCGCCATCTTCACGAGCGTCTTCGTTAACTCGCGAAAACTATTCACCCGCTCTTTTGAAATAAAATTTCTAAACAGTTGATTCATTCTTTACCTCTAAACAATTACTTTATTCCCATATTATACCATTTCTTGCGCTTTCCGCCTATTCCCTCGCGAAATTACCCAATGATGAATGCGCTCCTTTCTCTTTCCTCTGCTTCAAGGCAAAAAATAAAACGGGTTGACGCTGCACGATTGGAAACGAACCTTTCCGTGCTTTCGAAGCAAATAAATAAAATCTATTGATTCAATGAAAATGATGGTTAAGACGTTGTCTTAAATCGCCCTCTGGGGACATCTTCATAGTGATGATAGTAAAGGGATCGGATTGAGCCAAGGTCTCAATCCTACCAAGCCTCAAAGAGCCACAGGAGAATAAATTCTCTTGTGGCTCTATTTTGCATCGGTTGCTTTGGCTTTACTATTCTCACTATAGAGTCCCCGATGGCTTTTTTAAGCCAACGAAACTGCTTTTGAATCAATAGATTTTATTACAAATTTCTTCGTACTTTGATGGCAAGGAATGGTTGACATATCTGAGTCAAGAGGATATTCTTTTTTCAAAGACAAAGAAATAATGGGAATCGTACATTTTCTTGGGAGTAATACAAAGATAATGTACCCGTACAACATAGGAAATAATATCATGACAACTTTAGAAAATAAGATCTTTACTTTAAAACAGAATCATTTAATGAAAAAAATGAAAGAAATTCATTTTTTAAATAATTTAATTTCAGATTCTGAAAAAATCATTCCATATCCACTCTCATGTGAAATAATAAATCGTACTTTTACCCCCTATAGAAATATAGAATTATCAAAAGAAAATTTTAGCTTATCGATAAAAAATGAAATATTAAATTTTTTTACACCAGAGGAAAATGATATTGCTTATGTATACTTTTATGGAGGAATAAATGATTCGGTTGAAATACCAATAGAATTATTCCCCTTGTTTATTATCAAAATAAAAAATATTAGCAATTGGCTAGAATTAATAAACAAACCTAATTTTTATTGTTTAAAATTCTTTAGTCATAAAATTGATAAAGTTATCGATATATCTCTACTCGACAATGAGGAAGATGTGTTATCTATTTCTATTGGAGTGAATGCTTAACTATTTTAAAAATAAATAAACTATTCCAGCAGAAGCAATCCTTTGCTTTGTATAACTTAAAGGAGTTTACCATGAAAGAATTATTAGAAAAACTTGAAAATAATAGTTTTATTTATAAGGTCAGAATGGATCTTGAATTCGATGTAAAGGACTATCAAGAATTATTAAAAATTTTAAATGAAATAAAGCATTATACTCATAATCATAATCTAATTGAAAAAAGATTGGCGTCTTATTTATATGAAATACCGAAATTAACACATATTTGGTATCTCAATTTAAAAGACGATCCAAATAAAAATGAATCTTCTATTGTTAATCAACTTGAAGAAGCATGGATAGAGTTAGATTCAATAATTGGAGAGGAAATTCTTGGTCAAGGACAATAAACTCCTCTTAACAAACATAGATCATGGCTTAAACTTAACAAACAGTAGTCGTAGGTTAGGGCGAGTTCCGCCAAATATCAAGAGTATCTGAAATCAATTTTCAGACGACCTCTTCCCTATGCTCTCCTCACTTGCTTCAACTATACCGGCTGGGGTCGTCTGAAATATTTATTCCGTAACGATCTAAGCCAAAACAGCCTATGAATACGGCTAGGACGGTCATGCTCAAAAAATACAAGAACGTAAAAACAGATTAAACAATCTAAAAAAAGAACATAAAGAAAATTGCGTCACGAGTAATAAATAAAATCCAGATATTAAATTTATCAACTTACAACTATAGGTATTATTAATGGAAAAAGAATTATTATGTATTTTAAAAAAATATGAAACGCATCCTGATTTTTTGGGTGACACTATTGAAGATATAAATCAAGTAGGAGGTATGGATGATACAGTTTTGCATATTGCTGCTAGAAATAATTCTTTAAATGATGCTCTTGTATTTCTTCAAAATGGGGCATTGGTCGATCTTAAAGGAGACTTAGGATACACTCCCCTACATTATGCATGCATGTTTGGAAATATAGAAATGGTGAATTTACTCCTTGATTATGGATCTGATAAAAATATACAAAATGAATTTGGAGAAAATGCCGTTAGAATTGCAATTAACTCATCCAGCGAAAATAAAGAGAAGATAGTAAAACTATTAAATGATTTTTAAAAACGTAAATAAAAAATAGATAATAAATCAATCAAATGGTGCCCTATCTTAAAATGGAGAAAGTAAGACATGAAAAAAAACAATCTAATGTTATTAATTAAAAATCAAATGTCAGATAAACAAAAAAATGAAAATGCCTTACATTTAAATACACTTTTACTAAGCTCGATAGAAAATCCTAGTATAGATAATGATTGTTTCATAGAATTATTTAGCTATTATTCTAACATATCCCAAGGAGAAGTAAGTGAACTATTTGATTTACTGCAATCTTTAACCCAAGATGAAATCAATATAATTTATGATTTTTTAGAATATATTTCAAAGTTTGGCAAAGACTTAGGAGTATATTGTGAATTTGAAAAATTTCTTACGGAGGTAAAATATATACAAGAACGAAATTATCTAGAGGAAAAAATTAGGACTACTTTTCCAATTTTCAAAGTTGATAAAAATAACATCATAAGTTTTGATGATAGTGATAACTCTTATATATTTTCTATAATGCAACTATCTACTAAAACTTGGATTGAGATAACATACGATGATTTTCTCTCAATACTTGAATCACTAGAGTGGCAAGCTTTTACTAATAAGGCTTTATTATATTTTACTCCTTGCTGTTTAAAATATATTTTTTCTAATTTATCTAAATTTCATTTATATGGTTACGTTGTTGAATTTTTATATATTGCCCTAAGAAACCAAAGTACGATATTTAACACTACTCAAATCAAATTAATTATTGATTTTTTAAAATTAATCCAAAATTTTAACCAGGAAATTAGTGTTGAAACACAAAAAAAAATAACAAATACTATTCAACTTTATTTATAACTTCCCTACCGTAAAGGGGACGGTAGGAGTCGATCGGCTGGTGAATCCGATACATGGTTTGAAATTTATGGAGGATACTTTTATGTTCAAATTAAAATTATTTCCCGAGGATTTTTTTAATATATGTATTAAGCGTAAAGTAGAGATTAAAAAGTTAGATAAACTCCCCAAGCTAGATAATAACTATTTGCTATTCATAACTAAGTATCAGGAGGTAGAGATAATACCTGATATTTCTCTTTTTAATTATAAAGAGGCTTTAAATGAAAATAGATACTTAGAGTGTAATTATCCCGAAATATCAAGGTGTTTTTGGAGTGTTGGACAAGCAGGACAGGGAGATGGATGGTTTTTAAATAAAATAGATAATACCATTTTTCATTATAATCATGATGCTGGAGAGTATACCAGATCTGGATTTACAAATTTAGGGATAGATTTCTCACAATTTATCCAGTTGGCTTTGTTATACAGAGATTTAGAATACCTATTAGATGCAGGAGAGATACTTACGGATAATGTAAAAGCTGAGTTTATAAATTCAGTAAATAGTATAAATAATAATTTGTTTAATGTTTATCCATTTAAGTATTTTTAATTGGAATATTCAATAAATTTATTAAGCAAGCCCTAGCCTGTATGAAACTTTCAATCTTGAAGTAGTGTGCCTTCGGGTCGAACTCACGCGGTTTTTGCTTTTCAGACCATCTTAATATCTTTTTTGAGGTCGTCTGAACTATTTGTTCGTTAAAATCTTATTACCATTAGTAATGGCATACTATCTAGAGCTCGTTGTCCCTGATAGCTGAGAAACTAATTGACATAGACAAATACAGGAAAGAATATATATTATGTTGAAAATATTAAATAATTCGTTAAATGGGATTGTATTGGGTAAAAATGTGGTGGAAAATCTGAGCAAGAAATCAAAGATTCACGGAAATAGAAAGGATTTAAATAATGGACCTGCCAAAACAAGCAATTGATTCAATTGTTAAATTATCAGCTAAAGAAAGATTGGATTATTCTATTAAAACTATATGCGGTACTGAAACTTTATACCTATTAGATGGAAAAGATGACTGGATATGTTTGCAAGATGATGAAGGAAAAGAATACCTAATGATCTTTCCAGAATCTGAGTTTGCGGAGTTAGCTCTCCAATGGAATCCTCAAGCATTGAGAATAGATGAAATGGAACTAGAGAACTTCCTAGAAGATACTGTTCCTTTAATGTCTGAAAGTAATATTAGATTAGCTATTTTTCCTATAGATGAAAAAACAGAAACTATTATTTTGGATCCAATTGAATTTGCTAAGATGATCAATGATTATTTTTATGAGTGGTATGGGGAAGAATTTAATTTACCTTATTTATTAGGAGGTTAACAATGGTTTTACATAAAAAAGCAATAAATGCAATTCTTAATTTGTCCAGTCAAGAACGTTATGAGCATACTTTAAAAAGGATAACTGACTCTGGAGTTTTATATGTTTTAGCAGACAAAGACGGAGATTGGATATTATGGGGAGATGAGAAAAATTCATCTTTAGCCATATGGCCTGAATTAGAATTCGCAAGAATTATGGCACAGTCTGAGGATAAGAATTCTGATATTTATGAAATTGAGATAGAAGAATTTTTAGAGGATGGGATACCATGGTTAATAGAGAATAATATAGGTATAGCTGTCTTTCCGATTCCTAATAATCCTGAAACTATTGATATGAAGGCTATTCAGTTTGCTGCCTCAGTCAATAAAATCTTAGATGAAAGTTATGATGAGGCCTTAGATTTGCCTTATCTTTAAACGAATGGTCAGTTCGAGATTCAACCAAACCGTAAGGTCGCCTGAAAGAGGAAACCAAGGTAACGGATAGCGCATACCAACCCTTCTGCCTGCAAAACCAATATGCCGATGCCGCATTACAACTTCTTCAGGTACTATGAGCCTGATGCGGGTCGGTTTGTGGGGAGGAAGCAATTTTTATAACTATTCTCAAAATGTAAAAGCTTGGGTAGATTTATATAGATTGTCGTCTAGTTGTAATGACGGAGATACAAAAGATAGTAAACTAATTAACCAAAAAGAATTGAACCGGATTTTAGATCAAATAGGCACAGATCCACATGCGTTTAAAGGTGATTATGTTGGTAAACGAGCCGTATCTCATTATGATGTTTATAAACAAAATAAAACTGGAGAACATTTATTAAGAAGAAAAAATTCTTCTGAATTTATTAGAACAGGAATTGGTTGCGATGATGCTGAATAATTTAATTGAAGTAACATTTTATATGGAATCAAATGATTACATCAACATGAAAGAAATAGACAAAATACTTAATATTAAAAATGCTGAATTTTATAGCAAGGGAGATTTATTTACATCACCAAACCAAAAGATTCAATTTGTAATTGAACAGTCTTACTATTCTTTTGGCATAGATAAAGAGGAAAATTTAAAGGAAAAAATTAATAAAATTATAAAAACAATAGAAAGCATAAAGAAGGATTTAAATTACATATTTAAAAAATATAAACTAAATAAAGAGCTTATAATTTACAGCTGGGCCACCGATGAGGCTACTCGTGAATATAAAATCTCCTTAAATCAAATTCAATTATTATCTGAGTTAGGTATAGAATTAAAAATCATTCATTATAATTTTTAGTAAGCGTGGGTTAGGTCGAGTCCCACCAAATATCAAGGGTATCTGAAATCAATTTTCAGACAACCTTGTTTCATTTTTATTGAGGAGTTGTATGCTATGAATTTAGATGCAGTTAATCCAGAATTAGAATCAAAGATTAATGATTTAGTCTGTGAGGCTTATAATAAACCTTTTTTAGAACAAGAAAAGTTATTAAAAGAAGCATTTGAGCTAATACCCAAGCCAGTAACTCAATGGGCGCATCCAACGACAATGGTTACGATTGCTTTGTTTGAGTTGTATTATAAAAATCAAAAATATGAACAGGCTAAGGAATGGCTGAGTATTGCTTTAAGTGTCGCTGACTTAGGAACCACTAATGCAGGGACGTATCTGTTAGCTGGTATTTTTTATTATGACCTTGGAAAATATGATGAAGCTTATAAATATTTTGATATTGCTTATAATGATGCTGGATATTATCCATTTAGTATTGAGGACAAAAGATATTGGCAGTTTTATAAGCAGCGTAAAGACGAATTAAACCCTAAGAAAAAAACCAAAAAGTAAGATTGCACTGCACCCCCAAAATTAAAAAAAGCAGGTAAGAAACGCCCTCAAATTTTTAGGAGAATTTAAATGAACAAAAATGGATACGTTAATTTTAACTTTTTAGATAGTAAACCCAATATAAATAATATATTAGTTGGGCTAGATTTAGACTATTCAAATACAGTGATAGCGCCAGATGGTCATGAGTTAGCATTGGTTGCTTTTATACCAATTGAAAATCTATTAACTATTGCACCTCAATTTAAAACAGATTTTCAGGATAAGGAATATAAAGATAAAGCAATTTACGTTTTTTCTTATTATGACAAAGAAGATTATTTTCTTGACTACATTACTGAAATTGACGATGCTATTCAAGGATACACGAAAGTTATCATCGGAGATAAAAATCAGTTCAAGTTTAACCTAGATAAATTTTATCCAATTAATCCTATTGAGAATTCAGATGAAATGAGTTTTTTAGGAGGACAACCTGAATATTTACAACAAGAGAGTGATGATTTTCTAGAAAAATATATTTTCATAGGTCAAATCTTAGGAATGGATCTACCTGAAAAGGTAAATGAAATTTTTTATCTAACTGAGAACATAGGATATATTTTTATAGATCGAGATCTATCTGGTGGATTATTCTTCGTACAAACGACTTAAACAAAACTAAAAAGGATTGAATTATGAATGAAAGTATCGAAACAGTATTAAATAGTTTCCTGATGGAAATGTATAAATGGGAAGACAATGCTAATAAGCACATTGATGCAGGCACAGATATTCCTGATGAGATATTGCAACAAACACTAAAGGAAATATACGATAAATATCTAACAGATAAACCAAGAAAAATGGGAAAGTTAGAATGTATGACTGTCAACTACCCTCCAACATTCAATCCAAATAACGAGAAAATCATTGAAATAGAAGAAAAAGGTAGCTCTATAACTGTAAAAAGTGATGTGCTTTACGCTGGAATGGAAGTACAAAGACTTTATAAATTCAAAAAACAGACAGGTCTCTGGAAATTAGATAATGTAAAAGAATTTGATAGTTATGATGGGAAATGGCATTCTATACATATATAAATTAAAATAATTAGCAAGCCGTAGCCGCATGAATCCTCCAATCCCTACGTAAAGTGTGTGCGGTACGTGCGCACACGGGTTCTGCTTTTCAGATGGCCTCTACGATGCCAAAAGACAGAAAGCAATAGTTAAAGGAAAAGTATTATGAAAATATTTAATTGGGAAAAAAACAAGACTTTATATAGATATCTTAAGAATGGTGATTTATTTTGTTTTAAAATAGCCGATAAATTATTCGGTTACGGTAGAATAATCGCTAAAAATAAACTTGGTGCCACTGTAGGAATTTTTGATTTGTTTACTTCAAGCCCAGTTGAGTCATTTGATTATAAAAATGCTGGAAATTACCCAATCCTATTCAAAACTGTTTTAGACTGTCATACCTTATTTGAATCAAAGCTAGAGTCAGACTGGCGGATAATTGCTCAAGATCCCGATTACCAAGATCCAATCCCAAGTGAAATTACTTCCATTAATCCTGCTTTAGAAGTGGCTCACAATGCAGATTTTTCCATTGCACAAAAAATAGATGAAGAGGAAGGTAAACAAAGAATACTCGAGAGAATTGAATTACGTGAAACACCAAGAAGTCATTATCATATCCTAAGTCTGCTGATTCGTTATAAACCAGAAATTTTTAATTTACCTATTGAATTATTTGCAGAATTTGGAGATTTTATTTCGGATGAGTTTCAAAAAATTCACCACCGGAATTTAAAAGCGTGAAAAGCAAGCCGTAGCCTACACAAAACCTTCAGTCCCAACGTAGCAAGCCGTAGCCAATATGAAACCTCCAATCCCGACGTAAAGTGTGTGCGGTACGCACGAACCCTTGGCACAGGTCCACAACCGGACCAACGAAGAAGGCGAAAGCGGCCAACAAACCCACTACTTCCACTGCGAGCAAATCGGCATCCAAAGAGTGATGACCGATGGCTAGAGAAACCTGGTTTGGTACGGCGAATACACCGTATGGAACAATCACTATAAATATAAAAGTTATCTAACATAATGGAGATAAATATGCCCTTCCTAAAAATTCCCTATAGAGATTATCCAAAAGAAGGATTGTTCAAAAAACTTTATCGTGAAAATATCTATAAAATAGAGGAATTCAAAGATGAATTTAAGTATTATGAATATACCCCAATAGAGAAAATTATTATTGATGAACATAATTTAGTACCATTCATCTTTTTTTCACCAGAAGGAATAAATTATTTAATGCCTAAAATTATTGATAGCATCAGTAATGGCATTAGAAATGATGATATCCCAGTAAATATAGAAGAATTTATTATAAATATACCTACCGCCGAAAACATCATTCATGCTTTAAATCTCTTAAAAAAAGATGAGCTTATAATTCTAAAAACGTATTTAGAAAAAATATTATTTAGGGACTCATCAAATTTGATACAGCAAATAGGAGAACATTATTTATTCAGAAGTATTGAATATCTCGAAAAGTTAATAAATAATTCCTAAATCTACTTATTATTTTGTTAATCGAATACATAAGCCAAGGTTTCTAGAAAAGAAGCCGTAGGTTGGTTAAAGATCTAACAATCTTGCAAGGTCGTCTGAAATACATTTTCAGGCAACCTGAAACAGAAGGAACAAACCCTCTTGGACAACAACTTGCTAATGAATTAAATACTATAGTTAAAGCACTAAATGAATATCTTTGGTTTTCAAGTAACGTGAAATTAACACCTTTAATATCATGTAAAAAACATCCAGAAAGAAATGAAAAAATGACTAACTTCATATCAACAGGTAGTACTTATTGGATTTCAGATGAAGAAATTCATATTCTCGAAGAGAACGCCACTAATGGAGATAAAAATTCAGCATTCAAATTATATCAATACCATATGTTTGTATCTTTAGATCAAGATTTGGAATTTAAATGGCTAGAGATAGCGGCAAAAAATGGACATCCAATTGCCCAATCCAATTTAGCTGATTTATTTTTTACACAAGGCAATAAAGAAAAAGCCATATTTTGGGCTAAAAAGGCACATAGAAATGGTGCCAAACTACCAGAAGTAGCCTCGCAGTCAAACCAAAATGAATCACATGACTAATATTGCTCAATTTAAAGTGAAACCAGGAACAACTATTCTTGAAGGTAAAGCTATACCTCAAGGTTTTGGGTTGCATGGCGGACAAACACAAAAATATAATAATGACTTAGAAAGGTTAATAAGACAATGGATCAGGAGCAATTTATAAAAAAGATTAATATAGTTTTAGTCGAAATTGATAAAATGATTAATAATTGTGATGAATATAGTTATACAAATAAACAGCAGTTGATTTCTATAAAAAATGAACTATATGACATGATTAATTGTCTAAATTCAGAAAGTATTTTTCAACAAAAAAAAGGAAAAGAATTTTTATTGTCTCGGATAGTAATTGATTCTTGGCCATTTAATAATGAAGTTGGTAAACTCCTTGTAGAAATAGAAGAAGATTTCAATTCTTTGACAAGAAAAAATATAAAAATGTCTAAGTTAAAAGTTTTGAATGAAACTCCTTTAGACTTTCAAGAAAATTTTTTGTTTGACAAATGGGAAGTCAGTTACATTGATTTGATGGAAGTTAATCAAGGTTCTCCCCTAGTTGGAAGTCTGTCCATTAACAGTCAAGTTATTATTCAAGAACAGGGTTTTGGAGGGCCTTTGTTGTATTTCAATAGAAAAATATATATTCCAGTTTTCATTAGACGATTTTTGGTTGTTGGATTTAGGCTTGCAATATTAAATTTAGATGATTTATCCATTGAGTATATTGGTGGTATCGAAGACTTGGTTTATCTGAAAGAGATAAAAGATAATAGAATTTATTTCTATACAGACATATATAAAAGCACAGAAAAGAATTTAACTTTATATTAAATATCTCAAGAATATGCTCTGCAAAGCATGGATAAAGCAATCGATGTGAATTAGAGGGCGATTTAAGACATTCGCATTGTTTCCTTTCCAAGACCGGAAGGCAAGCACCGCCATGACCTGTCACCTCATAAGCCTCAGAGAGTAACCCCCTGCTCATCCCTAGCTCCGCACACATCGAAACGCACTCTCTCCCGTGCTGTTGAAGCAAAAAATAAAATCTATTGATTCAAAGCGTCTCGTTGGCTTAAAAAAGCCCTCGGGGACTCTATAGTGTGAATAGTAAAGAGAAAGCAACCAATGCGAAATAGAGCCACAAGAGAATTTATTCTCCTGTGGCTCTTTGAGGCTTGGTAGGATTGAGACCTAGGCTCAATCCGGTGCCTTTACTATCATCACTATGAAGATGTCCCCAGAGGGCGATTTAAGACAACGTCTTAACTTTCATTTTCATTGAATCAATAGATTTTATTACAATTCTCTTCGTCCTTCGATGGCACGGAAGAGAGTCATTTCGTCTGCGTATTCGATGTCGCTTCCGACCGCTAGCCCATGAGCCAGACGCGTTACTTTAATGCCAGCTGGCTTAATAAGACGTGACAAGTACATGGCAGTCGCTTCGCCTTCCGCTGTCGCATTAGTCGCGATGATAACCTCTTGGACTTCCGGATCCTGCAACCTCGTAATCAACGACGTAATATTAATATCATCCGGCCCCGTCCCTTCCATCGGAGACAACACCCCGTGAAGCACATGATAGAGCCCTTTATATTCCTTCATCCGCTCCATACTCATCACATCTCGGGCATCTTCCACCACAAGAATCTTCGTACGGTCACGCGTAGTATCCGAACAAATTTCGCACGGATCTTCTTGCGTCACATTTCCACAAACGGAACACATATGCAGGTCACGCTTGCAGCTGATGAGCGAATTCGCAAAATTTAAGACGTCTTCTTCACGCATATCCATGCAGAAGAAGGCAAGTCGTGCAGCCGTCTTCGCACCAATTCCCGGCAGCTTCATAAAGCTATCCATCAATCGTGCAATCGGTTCTGGATAATGCATGCTCAAACCTCCAATCGATTAAAATCCTGGGATGTTTAATCCTTTCGTGAACTGACCCATTGTTTGGTCGTTGGCTTTTTCTGCTTGCGTTAACGCATCATTTGTCGCCATTAACACTAAGTCTTGTAATAATTCTACATCATCTGGATCCACCGCTTCTGGTTTGATTTCCACGTTTAAGACTTGGCGTTTCCCGTTCACAGTCACTTTTACTAAATCACTTTGAGAAGTTCCTGTGTATTCTGTTTGGTTTAACTCTTCTTGAGCTTGCGCCATTTGTTTTTGCAATTTTTGCATTTGTTTCATCATGCCTTGCATATTTCCCATTCCACGCATATTTAATTCCTCCGTATCTATTCTTCGATTTGCACGATGTCTTCCCCGAAGAGTTCAATCGTGTCGTTTACTTTTTGTTCAAATGCTTGTTCTTCTGGTGTGAGGGAATCTTCCACGGCCGGTTCTTCCGTCACGATGGAAACAGCTTCCTCTTCTTGGTTCTTCTTGCGTTCTTGTAAGAAATCCGCACGAATTTGTGGCCATTGATGTTGTGTTACTGCCACGAACGTCCCACTGTAGCCACCAAGGCGTTCCAGATGTTCTTGGATGACCTCACGGAATCCTGGTCTTGTTTCTGAAATGTCACACAAGTGGTCGTACGCAAATCCGAGGACGAATCCATTTGGCCCCGCCGCATTCACCGTTGATTGGCTCAACAGCGCTTGTTCTTGCGGGTTCAAGCAACTGAGTAAGTCGCCCCACAAGTCGCGTACCTTCAACAAGTCTTCGCGAGTCGCTTCCGTCAAGATTTTTTGGATGGCCATCGTGTTTGGCTTAAAGGCCGCACGCGTTGGTCTTGGCGCCTGCGTTTTTGGTGCTTGTTGAACTTGAGGAGCGCCGCCTTGCAACAACGCGTTCATTTGCTGCTGCATTTGCGCGATTTGTTGTTGCAGTTGTTGCACTTCTTCGCTACTTGGCATTGCGGGTGCACCAGAACTTGTTCTTGGCGTCAATGTGTATGGTTGCGCCATTTTAATCGTCAACACTTCCAGCGAAATCGTTGGTTTTGTCGTGAAGCGCATTTCTTGTTGCGTTTGGTTTAACGCCTCTACAAAGCGGTATAAGAATTCTGGTTCCACTTCGTCTTTGAACTGAAGGAATCGCTCGCTACGACCGATTGCCTCGCCACTTTGTTTCGCGATGAGGAGGTCTCTAGCAAATTCCAACCATTCTTCTACTAAACGGCTGGCTTCTTTCCCGATTTTGAAGAGCTGTTGTAATTTTTCAAGGGCTTCTTCAGCCTTTGTTTCTTGTAAGTCTTTCACGAAATCAATCATCAAGTCGTCTGTCAGACTTCCCGACACTTGAATCGCTTCGTCTAGCGTCACCTTGCCGTCGCCAAATGAAATCATCTGGTCGAGCAGACTCAAGGCGTCACGCATTCCTCCGTTGGCACATCTTGCCACCACGCTTAAGGCATCCGGTTCGTATTCGATTCCTTCTTGGTCTAGAATATACGCCAAGCGGTCGATAATTTCTTGCGACGTAATGCGTCTAAAGTCAAAACGTTGCGTACGCGAAATAATCGTCGCTGGAATCTTATGCGGTTCCGTTGTTGCGAGAATGAAGATGACCTTTTGAGGCGGTTCTTCTAAGGTTTTTAACAGTGCGTTGAAGGCTCCTGTTGAGAGCATATGCACTTCGTCGATAATATAAATTTTGTATTCGGCTTGCGTTGGTGCATAACGCGCCTTGTCACGAATATCACGGATTTCTTCGACACCATTGTTGCTGGCAGCATCGATTTCGATGACATCGCCAATCGTTCCGTTCGTGATGCCTTTACAGATCTCACATTCGTTACATGGCTCGCCGTTTGTTTGATTTGGACAGTTAATGGCCTTTGCAAACACCTTCGCGGCACTCGTTTTCCCTGTCCCACGAGGTCCTGTAAATAAGTAAGCATGACTCGTTTTGTGATTGCTAATCGCGTTCTTCAATGTATGCGTGACCGCACTTTGCCCGACCATATCATCGAACGTTTGAGGACGCCATTTTCGATATAATGCTTGATAAGCCATTTTACTTCCCTGCCTTTTTCAAAATTTTACAGTTCTATTCTAGTATAGATTTGCTAAAAATTCTACTGCCAAATTCGTTTCATCGGTGCTTTCGAATTCTTGATAAAGCGGCTCTCTTTGCCTGCTCGAGTGATGAGTGAGAGCTGGTGTTTTGCACGTGTACATGTGGTGTACAACATCATTTGTTCTTTCATCGTATGGTACGCTTCGTCTGTCGCGTTCCAAATGATGACTTCGTCGAACTCCATCCCTTTGGCCACTTGAATCGTCGTTAACACGAAGCGGCTGCCCAGCGACTCGCTGCTATCTTCCAGAAGCGCAATGTCATCTTGGTCGAGCTGTTGGTACAACGCTTTGGCTTCGTCCATCGTACGGCAAAGAATCGCTGTCGTATGGTAGCCTTTTGGACTTTCTTCTAGTAACGTGTTTAAGCGCGCCATTTCTTGGCCTTCTTGCTCTAAGTATACCGCTACTTCTGCTCCTGAACGTGGGAACACATTTTTATCCAGCGGCCAGTTTAAAATCCCGTTTGCAAAACGTGAAATTTGCGCCGTACAACGGTAACTAATCGCTAAGTTGCGGTGCGTTAACGTGCGGTTTGCAAAAATCAAGTCCACGAGTTCTGGGTGTCGTTTTTCCAATGTGAAAATCGTTGTAGCCGTTGAGAACGATTGGAAGGTATCTCCCACTACTGTGAATTTCGCACGGAAATAATAGTTGGATAATGTTCCAAGCCATAAGAGTGACACGTCTTGCACTTCGTCGATGAAGAGGTGGCTGAAGCCTGTATAGTCACGAACTGGCGTCACGCGTGTTGCGACATATTGCAACAGACGGATTCCTTCTGCAGTGACTTGCATGCGGCTGCCTTCAATCTTCTTCAATGGAAGTGGCGCGTTGTCCGTCTTACCAAGTTCTTGGCGACGAATTTTGGCTTCGGGCATCCATTTCACCACAAGAGCGGCAATATCCACGAATGCGAACATTTCCACTTGTTGCGTTACCTCTTGTACTTCCTTCTCGAACACTTTTTGTCCAAGCGCTTGGTAGTACTCTGTCTCGCTCTTTGTCTCCACGTCTTTCATCAACACTTCGATTTGCATCGCGTTCATTGATTCATAGACCGCTTTTGCCTTTTCAGACATAAAGAACTTCGTGAGACGGCGTTTCAACGTACGCTCGAGCACGGTTTGCATTTGCGTTAATTGTTGTTGCAACGGCAGTGCTGTATTCACGCTTTCGACGAGTTTTTGATAGTCTTTCATCGTAAATACGGCTTGTCCTTTAATCCCGATGGCACGGTATGGTAAATCTTTCGCCGATAAGCCTTCTATATTGCGGTGTACAAGCGCAATCCACTCGCTGTCTGTTAAATACACTTTGCGCGTTGGGACTTGGCTTAGCGCCGTTGTTTTATGCAAATACATTTTGCGATAAAGCTCGATGGTATGTTGCGCTAATGTTTGTTGGTACAACTCACTTCCCGTTAAGCTTGGAATTACGTGTGAAACGTATTTTGCAAATAATTGGTTACGCGACAACAGGAGCATATCGCTCATACGCTTGTCTTTTGCTTGGTACATCAAGTACGCAATGCGTTGTAGTAAAATCGTTGTCTTCCCACTTCCGGCACATCCATTCACGATGAACCAGTCTTTTGGATTTAAACGAATAATTTCATTTTGTTCTTTTTGAATCGTCGCCGTGATTCCTTCTAGGTGTCCGTCACGGTTTGTTGGTGCGCTTAAGGCATCCATCAATAATGATTCTTCATTTTCAATGTCATAAACAGATTTTAATTCACCCTTACGGATGACGATATCGCGTTTTAAGAAGGCCTGAGCTTTCTCGAAGCCATTTGGTGTTTCGTATTGAAGCTCTCCTAATGTTCCTTCGTAAAATAGGCTTGCGATTGGAGCTCGCCAGTCATACACTTGCACATTGTCGTCTTCGTCAAAGAAAGTTGCAGGTCCGATGTACATCTTCTCAACTCTCTCGTCTTTTTCAAATTGAACGTCAATTCTTCCAAAGTATGGAGATTCCAATTGGTTTTCTAATTGTTGCACTCCATACTGAATGGTATCTTGTCTAGCGATATCCAGGTCGCGTTCTTGCAATCGGTTTTTCTCGATCGCCACTTTTTGTTCCATTAAGTCTTGCACGATTTCTAAGTGCTGCACTTCTTCTTGGAAACTCTGATTTTTCATGCGACTATTCTCCCTCCACTGGATACTCTTTTCATAAAAACAGGCTGAACCGTTGGTCCAGCCTGATTCTTCTTCTATGTACATACAGCACATAGCGAACGTTACTTATAGCTGCTTCCTTCCGGACCTGACTCGATTCATAAGTTCGCTATTGCCATACGGCCTAACGGCACGTACTATTATACAAAACTTCTCCTCGAAAAGCAAGCAGATTTTGCTTGAAAAAGAAATAAACCAAACCGCTCCACATAGAGAGTGCGGATGGGGCTATCCCATGGGGGTTGGTGGTAGGAATTAGAGGGGTGCTCCACAGTTATTTTCTCTTTTTTAAGGCCACCCTTTCGGGTGTTGATTTCTTCGAATGCTTGCGGATTTCTTCATAGTAGCTGTAACGTTGCACCGGTTCGAGCCTCTTTGAGTCTCTCGCCTTTAAAGCCTCAAAGGAGGTGTACGGAATGAATTCCTACACCTCCTAATTCGCATTTAATGCGTAACACGTTACTGCTACTATAGAATCCGCAAGATTCTCCGAAATCAACGTGAAGAGAGTATATGTCTGCTCCCTACCGCCAACGATGGGGTTTCGTGCTTCTCTATGTGATGTTTCTTTTTCAAGAGAATCTGCTTTGTTTTCTAAAGTGAATACGTGCCGAGGGATGGCAAAAGAGACACTAAAAAAGATAGTCTCTCCCGAAGGAAAAACTATCTAAGATGTTCGCTTGTGCTTACTGGTTGCGATCTTCTTTATTTTTCATGTTTTACTCACGAATTTGCTCTACTTTTTTGGTACAATTCTTTGCAGCGTATCTAATGTTTCGCAACTCTACTATAACGGATTTATTCCTTTTTGTGTTTACACAACCTATTTTACACTACCGTTGGGCAATATTTTATTTCATTTTATTATTTGCATATTCAATACGTTTTGTAAATACATTAATCCACATATCACCACCATAGAGAGGTTGAATATTTTTTAAGAATGTTTGGCAGATATCTATCTCTTTTTTATAATCTTTCAATCCACGATAGTTCTTAGCAATTCTTTCATAAAGAGGAGCATGAAAATCCACATAATTGTTTTCTAATAAAGGCAAGAGAAGCTTATTAGAATCATCGTATTTCTTTTTTTTACTTAACTCTTCTCCTTTTTGAAATATTTGGTAACACTCATCTCTCTTTTTATTGATTTCTAGATTGTTCTTTATAAGTATTCCTTGTTCGTATTCACCTGTTTGTACAAGCCACTCAGAGTATTCTTTCAAAAATTGATTATGTCTTTCACGATTACATTGCTTTTCTTCATCTGTTGTCCATCCGTTTTTATGTAGTTCAATATAATTACGATGTTTATTAATTGTGTCAGTACCAAGTTTTGTAACAATAAAATCCTCACTAACTAATTGTAAATTAATTAGTTTTTTTACGCTATCTATTGGAGAAGTAATACCATAGTTTCTTGAAAGATGAATTGGATAAGAATTAAAGTCACTCCCAAATCTACTTATAACCCAGAGGAATATTAAGTCAGAAATAGTTAGTTTAGTTCCAGGTATTAGTTCACCAGCCCAAGGTAGTACATCATCAAATAAGGGACTATCCATCTCCTTTAATTCTTTTCCAAATATTAAATAAGGTTGTTGATGTGGGAAGGGAGAAGAGGTTTTTTTAAGAAAAAAATTATGAATATTTTTAATAATGCCCATGTGTTGTCTCCTTGCTCATAAATAATGGATAAATATCCTAATTTCCACTTAGTGTGTACTTCTTTGAAATAAATTATCCAATTTTACGATATGATTTACTTTATTATAGCAAATAAAATTTATATTACTTAATGAATTTAGAATACTGTCAATAATTTTGTGTAAACACTCAAGTAGAGTTACGGAGTGTTACTCAAATATGCTTTCAAGTGTGTCAGAACATTGTCCAAACCCTTTATGGATTCGTTGACTTTGCTTGAAATTATAATCTTCAAACAAAGTAACTAAGTAATGTTCGCTTATGCTTACCGGTTGCGAGCTTCTTTATTTTTCTTAGCTTCCTCTGCTAGGTACATGATTGGGAGAAGGATAAAGATAAAATTGCTTGTGAGTATAGGGATCAATAATGGGCCTGTAAACAGGTTTAAAACCAGGTGTAGGACAAGGGCTAATGCATTGACGATAAGCGCTACAATCATTAGGTCTTTTGTAAGCTGCTTTGTGTCTTGCTTTTTGATTTTGATTTTGATTTTCATGTGAATCGCTCCTTAACTGTTTTGCTTGTCTTTATTAAACCACTTTAAGGAGTTGTACAATAGACACTTTTGTCATTGCTTTGGATTACTAAAGTCATGGTTGGATTGATTTCGAAGGACTGCTATCTATGAAGAAATCCGCAAAGTTCCGCAGAAATCAACCATTAAAAAAACAGCAAACCAAATTGATTTGCTGTTTGTTCTCTAAAATAATTTATGCTTTGGATGGTTTAGATAAGAAGAATAGGTAAAGTCCAAAGGCTAATTTAATAAAGGCATCGATATAGGCGATAGTCACGAGAGAGCTTTGAGGAGAAAGGTATCCGACCGCTGCATTGATCACGCATGCCAATCCTAGGAAAATCATTGATTTCCCATGAACGAAGTAGTACGGGAAGAAATGAATTCCTGTTGCAAGGAGCGCGCCTAACCAAATGAGTCTCCAGTTTTCTGTTTCGAAGAATGGGCCACCTAATAACACTAATAAGATAAATAAAAGAATTACTGAGTATAAGGACACTTTTCGTTGGAAAGGTGTTGAAGTACCATCCGAAAACTTATGAAGGACTTTTTTATTTAGATTGATAGAAAAGAAGCTCACCATATAGCCGATACTGAAGACCTGCATATTAATGATTTGTTCTCCACCGACAACTGTCGCAAGTGCAATCACGAATGCGACTGCGATGAGCCATAAGCCACACGCCTTTTTGTAGTTGAATTCTAATGTTTCTCCTTTGTTATAACCTAAAAATGACATACGTATTCCTCCAGTTAACTTTGAAACTTTTAACGACATCCTCTATTCTACTCCTGTAAATATCGGATTTCAATCCGTTACACTTTTGTCGTCGCTTTGCATTTCTAAAGTCATAATTGTATCGATTTTGAAGGAACTGCGGATTCTATAATAGCAGTAACGTGTTCCGTAGAAATCAAAAAAGCACAGCCTCGCAATCGAAGCTGTGCTTGTCATTATTATAATAATGCTGTTAAAGCAGATGCTAGACCGAAGAAGATTCCTGGTGCGTTTGCAGCTGCTAGCGGGATATCACGGTCTGGCTTGAAGAGTCCATAGTACACCCATAATGAGCAGTTCAATGCGGCAACGAGTGGTTGAATGAAGTCTCCTTTGTTTCCGGCTAAGTTATTCATAATTTGCGGAATATAAGCTACATACATCGCCACAGACATACATGTTGCGATCCAACCTAAGACTTGTGTTTGTTTTTCTGATAATTTCATACTATCTGCTCCATTCCTTTTTCGAACTATGTAAAATAATATATAAAAAGAAAATGTTTTTCAAGAGTAGATAACCGTTTACAAGTATAAGTTTGTGTTAAGAATATTAAAAAGCACAGCCCCTATTCGGAAAGCTGTGCTTGTTTTCGTTGTTTATTGCGTTCGCGGAGGCCTTTGAAGAAGGTCTGCAAAATCTCTTTGCATTCGTCTTCCAAGATGCCTTGCTCGACTTCGACTTGATGGTTGAACCGCTCGTCTTGAAGCAGATTCATAAAGGTGCCTGCTGTCCCAGCTTTCGGGTCAAAAGCGCCGAATGTCACCTTTTTGAGACGCGCGAGAATCATCGCTCCGCTACACATCGGACAAGGTTCCAGCGTGACGAAGAGTTCGCAGTCTTCGAGTCGCCAGCTTCCAAGGTGCTGGTTTGCTTGGCGAATCGCTTTGATTTCAGCGTGAAGGGTGGCGTCTTGTTCTTTTTCGCGTAAGTTATGTCCACGACCGATGATTTCACCGTTCAGTACGACAACCGCCCCGATTGGCACTTCCGCTTGGTCGTAGGCTTTCTGTGCTTCCTTCAACGCTTCCCTCATAAAGAATTCTTTTTCCTGAAGTTCCATGTTCTTACTGATAGACGCGCTTGGTCACGACTAGACTGTGCGGTCTCTCAAACTCCTTATCTAAGTAATCTTGATACGTCCCTGGGGAAATAAATCCTCGGGCGCTTAAAATATCGGTTCCTGCTGTTCCGACAATTGTGTCTGCTAGCAATACGCAGTTAGTACTCATGACAAAATACGTCTTGAATTTTGAAGAGGTAAATTTATACAAGAGTGCATCTGCTTCTTGTTTGAGCTTGTAGGCATACATCGGTTCTTCTTTGTCGATTCCAGGACGCTTCGGTTTCACCATTTGCGGCGGATCCCAAGGCACTGTCAGCGACATCAGTTTGGCGATTTCCTTATCGACAGCTGCGAGTTGTTCCGGAGACAAGGCGAGACCATATCCCAGTAAGGTCTTATGGTTTTCGCGTTTACAAAATTCAATGTATTTTTCACGGTCGGCACTAAAAAGAACCCCATCCCCCATCGCTCCAAAGAGTCGCTCTGAATTCGTATCGTAGTTTCCGAATGAAATAATGCGTCCCTTGTAACACAGGTCGACATGCCCGATTGCCCCAAATCCGTCTTTTGTGACGTGAATAAACATTTCTAAGTTTGGTTCGGCATTTTCTTTAGAACGGTCGTAAATTTCTGAAGCCGTTTCGCCTTCTCCAAGTTCCAACGCATCATTGATTTTCTGCAAGGTTACGCGAGGGATCAGTGCAGCAAACACGAGCGGCATCCCTCGACGCAAGCGTCTGCGAAGGACTTTCTTTCCAACTTCGGCCTCAAAGAACCAGCCGTCTCGAATATTGGTAATCCCAAGCCCGATGAAATAAAGCGCAAGGAAGAACATTTGCAAGTTGCCGTCGCCCCCAATCGCAATTAAAGTGGCTATCCCGACAACTGAAAGCCAAATGGTATCAATAAGCAAGCGGAATCGCGGACGGATGCCGTCTTTGACATAAATATAGTACGTCACACCACTAATTCCCGCGTTCATCACTTCATTGAGCCCCATCAAGATACTGACAATCGCAATCGGAAGCGAGATAAAAAATTGATTTCCTGCTAAAAATCCGTAAAGGAAAAATTTAGCAACATTCAGCCATAATGGATCTTTTGCCGCCGCCTTACTAAACCAACGGAACAAGAAATTCCATAGTTCACGAGCCCATAAGAATGTTAAAAACAGACGTAACATCAATTCTGGGAAGCTTGGTCCGTAGATTAGGAGCAACACCCCAGCAATAAGGAATGCAATCCCTTCAATTAGGAGCTTTTTCCCTGTAATCCCTAGTTCACTAATTTTCTTCATCAATAATACCTCCTACAGCTACCACTGAAGCAGCTTGTTCATGTTTCTCCACCCATTCTTTCACGAAACGGTAAATCACGGCAAAAATTGGTATGAAGAAAATCATTCCTACTAAACCAAAGAGATTTCCACCGATTAACGCCGCAGCAAGGGTCAGAACGGTTGGTAATCCTACTGAACTTCCGACAACCATCGGATAGACGACATTTCCTTCCACTATTTGAACGATCATAAAGACGACAAGTGAAATGAGTGCTTGAATTGGGCTTTCTGTAAAGGTGAAAAGCATTCCAATTCCGCACGCCATAAACGGCCCGATATACGGAATGAATGAGAGTACTCCGGACAGCACCCCAACAAGTCCTGCATATGGCAACCCTACAAGAGAGTATCCAGCAAAAATCATAACCCCAACGATTCCCGCCTCGATGATTTGACTCATCAAGAAACGGTCATACGTATCCACGATGACTTCCCCAACATAAGTAATGTGCTCGATTTTATCTTTTGGCAAGACCACATTAAGAATGCGAAGCGTTAAACGTGCGAGCATTTCCTTACTTGCGAGAATATTAATCATGAAGAAAATCCCCACAATTACAGAGAACACATTTGAGAAGAGCCCTGAAATATTCGTTGTAAATCCGCCAAGGAATGTAATGACAGACGATACGATATTGCTTTGACTTAGTGAGTCGGTAATCTGACTCACTTCACTGGATTGCATTAATTTTGAATGTTGTACAAAATCCGCAACCACGAATAGTAAGTGATTTACACTATCGCCCAGTTGTGACACGGTTTTAGCAATCATCGGCGCAATAATCCAAATCAACAGCGAAATAATCAGAAGCAGAATCACAATAATGCTCAGGATTGCGACACTTCTACGCAGCTTTTGCGGGAAGTTTATCTTCTCCAACACTTGTTCAATTCGCTTCATTGGCACGTTTAAAACAAATGCCAAAATCATCCCTAAAATAAGCGGGAACATCATCCCAATAAATTCGGAAATCCATGTGAGGATGGCGCTAAAATTCAAGACGACAAGTAACGAAACAGCCGCCAGAGCAATCATCACTGCCCAATCTTTTCTAATCTTATCCATACTATAATTCCTTTTTTAATTGTTCTAAGAGCGCATTGCATCCCAATATCACATCACGGTACGTCGCGTCAAAGTCTCCTGTATACCACGGATCGGCAATATCGCGCGGCACTCCTGCCACTTCTAACAAGCGAGCCACCGTCGCATCCGATTTTCCATCGACAAAAGCGTGAATATTACGCACATTCGACGCATCCATTCCAAGAATGTAGTCTGCGTCCAGGTCCGTCGCATCCAACGTCCGTGACACAAGCCCTTTTGCGGAAATGCCGTGCTCCTCGAGTTTCTTCCGAGTGCCGTGATGCACCGGATTCCCATGCTCCCACGTACTTGTCGCAGCGGAATCAATCGTAATTTTATCTTCCAATCCTTCTTCATGAACCATTTTTCTAAATACAGCTTCTGCCATCGGCGAACGACAAATGTTGCCCAGGCAGACGAACACAACCTTCATGACCGTCCCTCGCTTTCCATTCTTTCCCTTCACTATAACATACGAGCCACCCCCTTCGCAAAAAAATGTCTGTGTGGTGTTATAGCTTACTCGAACGAACTAAATTTTCTAAAATATCCCCTGTAGAAAACAAAGACAAGATTCCTTCAAATCCTTGCGGATTTTTTTATAATCGCTGTAATGGGGCACCGGCTTGAGCCTACGTCTCAAGCACTTTCGAGATTCAAACGGACTCTAAAAGAGTCCGTAATTCACTTCGAATGCTATCCCCTATTACTGCGATTATAAAATCCGCATGATTTTCCGTAATCTTGTCTGCACTCTTTATTTATTTTTTAGGCAGCAAAAACATTTTTCTCAATTTCTACTGCTTCTAAAATCTCACTTTCAGCGATTGGCATTCTCTTAGAAAGCAAATGCTCTATTTCACCCTCAATAAAATCTCTAGCGAACTTTCTACTATCTTTTTTACGAATCATATCTTTTAAAAATTTTTCGATTTTCTCGTTAAAAATCAACCACTGTAATTCTTCAAATTCATTTTCTGATAATGTCATTACCATAACTAAATCAATATATTCCTCTTTTAAGATACCAAACATTTTAACATTGTCATCTTCAATGAAGCAATCCATTATTTTCTTTACACCAATACCGCCAACAACAGCACCTACCATAGCACCGATTGGGCCTCCAGCTGATCCAGCAATGGCTCCTCCAATCATTCCACCTCCAGCAACTACCATATTTTTGAAAAATTGTTCCTTTGAAATCCTTCCTGAAAGTACTCTGAATAAATCAGGACCCACAACTACCATAATAGTAAGAGCTGTCCCTGTTTTCATCGCAACTTGATTTGCTTTAAAATTTAACCCAAATACCGTATTAATTTTAGCTGTAAAAATCTTACTTACTTGTTGCGAGACCGTATAAATAGATGTTCCTATTATCAAAACTTTAACTCCAGATTTAGTTGCTATTTTTGCAGCTTCTTGTGTGCTTTTTCCACTCCATTTTGCATTTGCAAAAACAATTATAAAGCTAAGCGTCACCCCTGGAATACTATGAATTGCGCCATCTATAGCATCGTATTTTATAGAAGTAAGATTACCCCCTTTTGCAATTAATTTAGATTCTCCGTAGGTAACATTTCCTTTTCGAATAATGTTCTTTGCATCAGAAGGATTTTTAACACCACGTACTTTCCCATCTCTAATTTTTTCCTGCATTATTTTTACACATTCATCGTACTGGTCTTTAGGAACTTCCAATTGCATCCCTTCATAACGATACATCCCTCCATCAGCATTTGAGTCAAATGCCGAGTTAACGGTACTTCTTGCATTAAAATGATATTTTGTTTGTATATTTTGATTGCCGACGATACGATCTGCACCGTTCGGAGCGTTGTTTTGACCAACTTGTTTAACTTCTTGAAAAGGATGTTTTAACACATCAACTACATTATTAGCATACTCTGCAGCATGACCATGTCCTTGTGGGGCACTGACAATAGAATTCATTTGGATTTTTTTAAAATATTCATTCATCGTCAAAAGAAACGAAGATAGAAATCCAATTTTTGTACCATTAGAGATTGTTTTGTCTGTTATATTCCAACGACCTATTTCAATCAATCTTTTGTTAAGTTTTTCCAATTCCACATCATTAGTATATCCTGATGAAATTATCTTTCTAAATTCTCCAACGCTATTATGTAAACAATTATTTGAGTGAAGCTTTTTAATCACTCCATACGGATAATAAAAAATCAAATCTCCATCCGGATCTATTTCAACTTTCCACAGCGTTGCAAAAGGATAGAACTGAACATTAGCGGTTTCTCTTTCCTTTATCTGAATTTTCTCAAAAAGCCCGTATTGAGTTAATAACAAACCATATTCTTTAAACTCTTCCAGCTTTTTACTTTTGATTGGTGAATATCCAAAATACTCAAATTCAGCATTTTGAAAATTCTTATGAAAAGCTTTTTCTGACGAAACAAACCATTGGGCTCGACCATAGGGAATAGATTCACCATGAAATTCAAAGCTGTTTATCGAGATTTGCCTCAAGCTTTCTCTAATACTCTCTTCGCTATGGTTATGAATATCTTTCATTTTCCGTTTCCATATCAAATACTCTGGAATCGTTTTTAGATTCCCCCAATAAATACTAATAAATATTATTGTTAACAAGACTGATATTACCCAAAAAGCTTCCATTTTCTATCTCCTTTTTCCTTAACCTACTTCACACACGCTTCTACCACTACAGTTAAAAAAATTATATCAGAATTTTCAGCTTACTTTCAATATCAACTGTTATTCTTTTCACATTTTTGTTTTACTTACTTTACTCGAAGATTTGGCAAAATCCATTTGAAATAAGGTCCAAAGGGCGAAGAATAAACGGAAGACCAAGGGATTCCATAGTAGCAACAATAAGGGAGTGCAACCAATGTGAATTACTGACTCTGGAAATTTATTTCCTAGAGTCAGTTTGAAGCTTGGTAGGAACTGAGACTACAGGCTCAGTCCGGTACCCTTATTGTAGCAACTATAGAGACATCCCTTCGGTCTGGAGTTTATTCGTAAGCCCTTTGGGCTACCTCCTTTTCAAATGGATTTTGCGTCCTTCGAAAACAAAAAATGGTGGACAGCCGTCCACCATTTTTTCTATTCCACTGTAACTGATTTGGCAAGGTTACGCGGTTTATCCACGTCTAACCCTTTACCTAGAGAAGTGTAGTACGCAATTAATTGTGTTACCACTACGGATACTAATGGTACTAATAAAATTGGTACCGCTGGAACGACGAAATCATCGCCTTCTTGCTCAACGCCTTCCATCGCGATTGTTGTTACAACTGCGCCACGAGCTTTCACTTCTTGGATATTTCCACGAGTGTGACTCGCAACAACAGGTTCACTTAACAATGCGATTACTGGAGTTCCTTCTTCAATAAGAGCAATTGTTCCGTGTTTTAATTCCCCTGCGGCAAAACTTTCAGTTTGCACGTATGAGATTTCTTTTAATTTCAACGCTGCTTCCATCGCTACATAGTAATCTAAGTGACGACCGATGTAGAAAGCATTGCGAGTTTCTAATAAGCGCTCTTTGACTAAATCTTGAACGGCTTGTTTGTCAGATAATACTCCTTCAATTGAAGCTGCCACAACACCTAATTCGTGTTTCATATCAAATGGAGCCACTAACCCTTTAGCTGCACGAAGCGCATCCGAAACTACTGCCATTACAGTAATTTGAGCAGTGTATGCTTTTGTAGATGCTACGGCAATTTCTGGACCTGCATGTAATAATAATGTATAAGTTGCTTCACGAGATAATGTAGAGCCTTTCACGTTTGTGATTGTTAATGATGGGTAGTTTTGTTCATTTACTTTTACTAACGCTTGACGGCTGTCTGCAGTTTCTCCACTTTGTGATAAGAAAATGAAGAATGGTTTTTGTGATAATAATGGTTGATGATAAGCAAATTCACTTGCAAGATGAACTTCTACAGGGATTCCTGCTAATTGTTCAAATAACTCTTTACCAACCCAACCTGCATTATAACTTGTTCCACAAGCTACGATATAAATGCGATCACTTGCTAAAATGCTGTCTAAAATTTCTTTATCAACTGTTAATTGACCATTTTCATCTTGATAGTTTTGGATGATTTTACGAAGAACAACTGGTTGTTCATCCATTTCTTTAAGCATGTAGTGAGCGTAAGCCCCTTTTTCTAAATCATCTGCATCTAATTCTGCGATAAATGGTGCACGTTCTACTGGTTTGCCATCAATTGTTTCAATTTCTACAGAGTCTGCAGTTAATGTGATTAACTCTTCATCTTTAATTTCGATGTAACGGTCTGTTTCAGCGATTGTTGCCATTGCGTCTGAACAGATCACGTTGAAGCCTTCGCCAACCCCTACTAATAATGGGCTCTTATGTTTTGCTGCGTAAAGAACGCCTGGTTTTTCGCTGTCTAATAAACCGAAAGCAAATGATCCGCGGATTTCTTTCAATGCGCGACGGAACGCTTCTTTCCCTGATAAGTTTTCTTTATTGGCAAAGTATTCTACTAAGTTTACGGCAACTTCTGTATCTGTTTGAGATTTGAAATCAACGTCACTTAAGAATTCTTTTTTCAATTCGTCATAGTTTTCAATTACGCCGTTGTGCACTAATGTGAAACGACCTGATTGTGATTGGTGAGGGTGAGCGTTGTTTTCAGTTGCTGGTCCGTGTGTTGCCCAACGAGTATGCCCAATCCCTGCAAATGCTGGAATTTCTTCATCCACTGCATCACGAAGATTTTGAATACGTCCAACACGTTTCACTAATTGTGTTGATCCATCTTCGTCCATAATAAATAATCCTGCTGAGTCATATCCACGATACTCAAGTTTTTCTAATCCGTTTAATACTACTGTTTGGATTTTTCCGTGTCCAATACATCCTACGATTCCGCACATAATTTTTAACTCCTTTTATCAGAGGTCCTTTTCAGTCCTCTTCTTATTGTAATTTTAATTATGTTTCTGGTGCTGTTTCAATTTTGTCATTTCCTTGCAAAAATGGTTTGTATGAAACTGTAGACTGCACTGCCTTGAGTCATCCGCCGAGTGTTTCGATAAACTCATTCCTCGTCACCTGTTTTTCAAACAGGCCTGGCGCTATCCTTGTCGCTTCCTTTCAAAGCTTTCATAAATTTTCAGAAACATGTATATCATAACCGATGACCACCCAAAAAAACAACTAATTTTCCTTTTTCCTAACCTTTTCCAAACCAAACCTTAACCCTACCCCTCATAAAACCGCACCCTTATTGCATTTATAGACATCCATTCAGTAGGTACCACTTTCTAACACTTCAATAGTACAACTCCGTCCCCATTCCGAAACTTTTGTATATTTATCATCCAGCACACACTCTATTCTATCCTCTCCCCGCATTCAAAAAAAGACTACCACTTCGTCGTAAGTGGTGAAAGGCTCACATGCTGTTCTTTCCCTTCCCGGCTTAACTATTCAATTCAAAACCAGCGATTAAAGGCGATTGGCTGTCCTTTCCCCTCCCTGCCTCTCAAAGAGAATACCAGTTCGTCGTGAGTGGTGAAAGGCTCACATGATGTTCCTTTCCTTCTCGGCTTAACTATTCAATTCAAAAAAGCTATTAACCTGGTTTTGGATTCTATAATAGCAATAATAGCGAGTGTACTCGAAACGAATTACTGCCTCTGGGAATTTAATTCCCTAGAGGCAGTTTGAGAGTCGAGAGGAACTGAGACTACAGGCTCAGTCCGGTACAGCTATTATCGCTATTATGAAGATATCCAAAAACCTTCGGTTAATAGCTTTTGTTTTTTTATGATATTGAATAGTTTGGTGCTTCTTTAGTAATCTGAACATCATGCGGATGGCTTTCTCTTAGCCCCGCACCACTCATACGCACAAACTGTGTATTCTCGCGAAGCTCTTCTAAATTATGCGCCCCCACATACCCCATACCAGAGCGCAAACCTCCGACCATTTGGAAGATAATATCCGCGGCAGAACCTTTGTAAGCTACACGCCCTTCGATTCCTTCTGGCACGCGTTTGTTGGCTTCGTTTTTCGCTTGGAAGTAACGGTCGCCTGAACCATTTTCCATCGCTGCTAAGCTTCCCATTCCGCGGTATGTCTTGAAGCGACGTCCTTGGAAGATTTCGAATTCACCTGGAGATTCATCTGTCCCGGCAAGCATGCTTCCTAACATGACCACATGTCCACCCGCTGCGATAGCTTTGGCGATATCTCCTGAGTACTTAATCCCACCGTCTGCGATGATCGCTTTGCCAAATTCTTTCGCCACCGTTGCGGCATCGTAAATCGCTGTGATTTGCGGAACACCTACACCGGCAACGACACGAGTTGTACAGATAGAACCTGGCCCGATTCCGACTTTTACAACGTCCACGCCTACTTCGAATAAGGCACGTGTTCCTTCCCCTGTCGCTACGTTTCCGGCAATCAATGTTGCATCTGGGAATGTTTCGCGAATTTCTTTAATTTTGCGGATTACGCCGGCACTATGACCATGCGCAGTGTCGATCACGATGGCGTCCGCACCTGCGTCTAGCAATGCTTTTGCACGTTCGAATGTATCTGAAGTAATACCAACCGCTGCGGCCACGAGTAAACGTCCGTGTTCGTCTTTAGCGGCATTCGGGAATTCAATCACTTTCTCGATGTCTTTAATCGTAATCAAACCAGCGAGGCAGCCTTTGTCGTCTACTAAAGGAAGTTTTTCGATTTTATGTTTTTGAAGAATCGCTTCGGCATCTTTGAGGGAAGTTCCAACTGGAGCTGTTACGAGGTCTTCTTTTGTCATCACTTCGTCAATGGAAATCGAATAATCTGAGATGAAACGTAAGTCACGGTTTGTCAAAATCCCAACGAGGTAACGTGTTTCTAAGTCGTCTACGATTGGGACACCGCTAATACGGTATTTTGCCATGAGGTCTTCGGCATCTTGTACTTTATGGGAAGGTGTTAAGAAAAATGGATTGATGATAACGCCACTTTCTGAACGTTTTACTTTATGAACTTCTTCTGCTTGTTCTGCAATAGACATGTTTTTATGAATGACGCCTAATCCACCTTGACGCGCAATCGCAATCGCCATTGTTGAATCAGTAACGGTATCCATACTTGCACTCATTAAAGGAATATTGAGACGAATGTTTTTAGCTAATTGCACGCGTAAATCCACGTCATTTGGCAAGACATGACTCTCCGCTGGAATTAGTAAAACATCATCGAACGTGTATCCTTCTTTTTGAAATTTTGTTTCCCATTTTGACATAGCACAAACCTCCAGTGATTGAATTTATTACCGAATAATATACCACTTTTAAAAGAAAAAGCAAGCTTTTGTATAGAAAAACCTGTTAATTCATGGAAGTTTCATCTTTAATTGTTCGTTTTTTAATGAGAGTTTAATTTTTCACAAAAATACCGCCCAAGCCTTCGGAATTATGCTACACTTATAGTGAAAAAAGAAAGGATGATTTCTGTGAAAAAACAACTCTTACCAACAGTTGCACTAAGCTTCATTCTCCTTGGCTGTTCGAGCAAGAACACTCCCGCTGAAACGACCACGAGTTCAAAGGCGACTACTGTAGAAACAACGAGCACGACAACAAGTACAACAACAACAATGGTTCAAAGTACAGAGGCTTCTTCTGAAGCGACTACTGCAACTGAAGCCACTACGCAAGCGCAGGCTGCAAGTGGCAACGCAGACCTTTCCCTTGGATATGACATCATCGTTAATAAAAAACACGCACTACCGTCGACGTACGCGCCCGGAGAAGACCCAACGGCTGGACAACAAGTCCGCGCATTAATCCACCGCATGCAAGAACTCGGCTATCCAATTAGTGACTCGTACAGCGGATATCGTTCCTACGACTATCAAACCAAACTCTATAATGACTATGTAGACCGTGAAGGACAAGCGGCCGCAGACACGTACTCTGCCCGCCCTGGATATAGCGAACACCAAACAGGACTCGCCTTCGATATCCTCGACTCCCACGGAAACTTACTCGACGGCCCAGAATACAGCGACGCCATCCACTGGCTTCATACGCATGCCCACGAGTACGGCTTCATTGTTCGATTCCAACCAGGCAAGGAAGCCATCACAGGTTACCAACCCGAAGCATGGCACTTGCGCTACGTCGGTGACAAAGCCACTGCCATTTACCAATCCGGCTTAAGCTTGGAAGAGTACTTTGGAGTTGCTGGTGGAGGGTATGAATAGCAGGATGTGAGACTTCGCGGTTAGAAATCGATCACTGGACCAAACCAACGCAAGCATCGTAAAAAAACGATGTGCGTATGGTTTGGGAAGCAAAACTTCACAGTGCGAAGTTTTGGATTTCTGCGAAGGCGAACTCAACTATAGGATATGAGGCATCGCGCTCAGAAATGGAACGTTGGACTGGAACAACGCAAAGGACTCGGCACGAGTCGTGCAAAATCCTTCACAGTGCGAAGGATTTGGGTGTGGGCATTGCAAATTACATTGGAATATAAGTTAATAAAATAAGACAATACAGTACAAATTATTTGCAGTTTTAACTCTAAACCCGAAAAGCTTAAGCCTATGCCTTTTCGAGTTCAACTACATGGAATAACTACAAAATTATAAGCTACCTTGAAAAATTTCAAGGTAGCTTCCTTTAATACACTTCATAATTTGTAATCAGCTGACACAAAAATAAAATGCAAGGTGAATTCACCTTGCTTTTTATTTTATTATTGAATATACGTCAAACTCTTACCGATAATGAACGTTGTGGTCACATTATGTAATACCGCTAATAGACTAGGAGAAACAATATCAATCAAACCTAATCCCATTAAGAACGAATTAATACCTACTGTATGTTTTAAATTGGCATCTAATTGGCGATTCAGTTGTTCGGTTATATTTTCCAAAACCTCTAATCCCGTTAATTGTTCATTTAAGAATAAGATGTCGCTGGCTTGACGAGCAATATCTGAAGCACCTGCCATAACAATACCTACATTTGCAAGAGAGAGTGCAGCAGAATCATTAATTCCGTCTCCAATCATCAAAACATGATGACCTTCTTCTTGAAGCTGCTCAATTACTTGATGCTTTTCTTCGGGCTTCACTTGTGTATAAACTCTGTCAAATGGAATCAGCGAGCAAATTGTTTCTGTACGTTTTTGTGTATCCCCTGTAAGAAGTACAATCTGTTTTCCTTTTTCTTTTAACTCTTTCAATAATGCAATCGCTTCTCCTCTTAACGGAGTATCAATAAGGAAAATCGCAATTAATTTTCCGTCATAACTTAAATAAAGTAAGTTGTATTTTTGACTATATTCTTCAATCACCGCTTTTTGCTCATTGGAAATAGTCGTCTTCTCATCTTCTAATAATTCCAAACTTCCGATGACGACTCTTTTTCCATCAATCGATGATACGATTCCTTTTGAAGCTACGTGAGTTAATTTCCCATGCATTTCCTCATGTTCAATCCCCTCATCTTCTGCCTTCTTAACAACAGCCGTCGCAATCGGGTGGTAAATATGTTCCTCCAAACAAGCTGCAATTCGTAAAACTTCCTCATCATCATATCCTTCATACGCAATAATTCGTTGAATTTTTGGAACTCCAGTTGTCAATGTCCCCGTTTTATCAAAAACAAAAGTATCAACTTGTGCATATTCATCTAAAGAATTAGATCCTTTAATGACAATCCCCTGATTAGAAGCTGCTTTAATGGCTGTTAAATAAGTTGCTGGTGAAGATAATTTTAACGCACATGAATAATCCACTAATAGGAAAGTGAGTGCTTTAGAGACTGAGCGTGTGAATAAATAAGTCAGCGCCATCCCGATGAAATTATATTTCACTAATCCGTCAGCTTTTTCCATTAATTGCTTTTGCTGTTTCGATTGATGAAATTCACTCGATTTAATCAGCTGAACAATTTGCTGCAAGCGTAAGTTTTGTTGCTTATTCGTCACTTCTACTAGTAGCTCGCCATGCTCTACAACTGTATTAGCGTAGACCATATCCCCAATCTTCTTAGAGACAGGGAAAGACTCACCTGTTAATGAACTTTCATTTAAGTAGCCTCTTCCATTGACAACTCTTCCGTCAAAGTAAATTTCTTGACCTTCCGTAGCAACGAAAACATCTCCTACTTCAACATGATTGCTCATTTTTTTGAAGCGCTCGCCTTCTTTTTCAATCCATATTTCATAAATATTATTTGTTAAGTTTTTTTCGAGCTCTTCAATCGATTTCTTTTGAGACCAAGCATCTAAATCATCCCCTAAATTTAATAGGAACATAATCATATCAGCTGTTTTATGGTCTCCCATCGCCACAGAAGTTGATATCGCCACAAAATCGAGTAAACTCATAGAAAGTTTTTTCTCACAAATTGATTGGAAAGCAGCCTTTCCAAACTTCACCATTTTCATAAGTATCCATCCCATACGAATAGGTGTTGGAAGAAGGACTTTTGAAAGCATTCTTCTATAGAGATGCGTTGAAATAATATCATATGGTGAAGAAGCGACTAGCCACTGGACTTCTTTTTGTTTTTCAATTACGTTCTCCATTTGAATCAAAGATAAAAACCTTTGAACTTGTTGAACTTTCCCTTGAGTAAAATAAACTCCTACATGTTTTAAATCTTTATAAAAGTGCAGTTTTTCAATACCTGGGACTGTGCAAGCTAGTTCCTCTAAATACATTTGGACTGAATGCGGACATGTAAAAGGGAGTTCTAAACGTACTCTAGAGTTTGATTGATGTTTAATAATAAACTTCATTATTTTTCACTAGTTTCTACTACTAATTCTGCACTTTTTTCTTCAGCATATAAGTCTTTTGCTTCTTCTAAGACATCATCTGCATGTTGTTTTACAGTAGAAACAGTTGCGTCAATACCATCTTTTAATTTATAAGAAGTAGCGACCGCTTTAGCATATACATGCTTTGCGTCTTTGCTCGCTAATAGTTTTAATCCTAACGATCCAAATAAAACTCCTCCCGCAAATACACTTGATTTTTTAGCAAATTTTCCTAAACTAATAAGTTCTTTAATCATTATGATTACCTCCATTTTTTCTAATTAGAATTATTCAATTCTTATTATAGTATACAGATTTAAACTCCGAATTTCAATAATGAAAAATTTAAGATTCTGTTGGTCTCTTTCGCTTTCAAACTAAAAACTACCTTGTTTTTCTACAAGGTAGCTTATTTTTTCTCTAACCAAAAGAATGCCTGTGGTAATTTTTCCTCAGCATTTCCAATAAAACATTTTCCATGTGCAAATAGAACATTGACAGGATTCCACGCTTTTATTTGTTGATAACACTTTTGAGCTGTTTCCTTATTAAAAAAGAATGTCATTCTTAAATCTCTTGGAGTATGCCCTTTTGGATATGTATTATCCCCGATTTTAAACAAGAAACGATGCAAACATGAACACTCTTCTCCAACTTCAATATTCTCAATTAAGTCCGTTAGAATTAACGTTTTACTCTTTTTGTGGAAAAATACTGACTCTTCTATAACGGCACTTCCTTCAAACGGAAGATAATCAATTTCATCTAGCCAACTAATGTCGATTGTTTTATCTAAGATTGTATAACTTTGGATATATGGAGAGTTGTCAAAAATTTTCTCCAATCCTTTTGTCGCCCAAAGTTTCGCATCCGGATAGGCTTGACTCCACTCTTCCATATATACGTAATGCAATTTATTTGGAGCAACTATATGCTTCACATGACCTAGCTCATCAATTTCACTTCGCAACTGCGGTGTTAAATGAATAGGAGAATGAATCCATAAGTCATTATTTTCCAATCGCACCACTGTCATTCGAGTGCTAAAAGGCACTTGAGTAATTTTAAAATTCATCTCAACAATTTCACCATCAACAATCCAGATATCCTCATCGATAGCCTTCAACGTATACAATGGCTCGTATAGTTTCACTGAACATTTCATATAAATCCACCAATTTTTATAGACTAATACACTTCATAATTCGTAATCAGCGGGGAGTTTTTCTTTAGGAGTTTTTGGAGACGTTTATGGTATTGCGCAGGGAAGACCATATTTTTGGCACGCAACGCTCTCTCATGCAGCACTTTTGCCACATGATCCGCGAAACTGACGCAGTTTCTCGTCCAACCGTTATACGTCATGAATTTTGAACGATTGAATTTATAGAACACGGTATCCATCTGTTGCGCCATAAAGTACACGTACATTTCCTCAAAGCGGTCAAAGGTCGGATTATAGTACACCGCCTCGCTCGTTGGTTGCCACAGCGTCGTCGGCTCTAATATCTTCGCCAAATACGCATGAATCTTATCCATCTGCTCATCCGTCACATCAATCGTATAAATATGCAACGCTTTTTGGTAGTGGTTTTTACAAAAGAGCATATACTCCTCGCGCGGTGCCTTAATCAGAACACCTTCAGCAATCCAGCCCCCGAGCTTCAAGTCGCGCTCATCATAGTTCCCATAAGAATAGACGTAGCCATCGATACATAAATCCACGTGCCCCAGCGGACCATTGCCACGCTCAGCCACATGCACGAAAATCTCGAAACGACTCTTGGCAAGCGGCGGATACGGAATCGGATAAGGGACAAACGGGTCCGGCATATTCACTTTTGGAAATGAGTGTAGTACTTTTCGTACAACCTTCTCCATTAATTTCTTCTCTGCCATCACAAACTCCTCACACTGTCAATAGGCCTATTGTAGCATAAATTCACGGTGTGTTCAGTTACTTTTTATAAAAAGTCCTTTCTTAATAAAATTTCATATTTTATATTGAACAGGTATTTTTAATTCAGCAGCACAGGTAAAATATAATGAGCGAAAAAGTAGTAGGAATATTAAACGATAAAATTATAAACCTTTTAAATCTCGATCCTGATTTGGAAGGAAAAGAAATTTTTCTTTCTTCTAAGCGGAAAAAGCATATGAAAAAACATAAGAGAGAATTTTTGGATTTTGAAAAGAGTTTTAATGAAATACATCTGGTTATTAACGAGCCTAACTACGTTGGTTTACACCCAGATGGTCAATCAATTCAGTTCATTAAAGTGACAAACGAAAATGTTCTGTTAGCTGTTAAATTAGATAAATATCTAGACGTAAGAACAATGTACGTTATTACCGATAATAAACTGCAAAACTATTTGAATAGTGGACGAATTAAAAAGTTTTAAGTATAATATATTTACAAAGAACATTGAGGATAGAACAGGCAGCTATCGCACCCTTGTGGTCTGAAAGAGATGTGGAAAGGTCACTCCACCAATGTTCACTTTGATAAAGCGGTCTTCGGACTGCTTTTTTTATTTTACACAACAAAAAACCTCCCGTCAGAAACGAGAGGAAAAAAGGATAGAGTTTTATTTACTTGGGAGTAAATAATTCTTATTTGGGAATACAATTACTATAACCAAGTTTTATGAAGAAATTGTGACGTTTAATCCCAATTTTCTAGAAATTTAATACCCCAAAGATGCATGCATACCGGCAACGTAACCCGTTACAAAAGCTGCGGTGATATTGTACCCACCAGTGTACCCGTGGATGTCTAACAGCTCTCCGCAGAAATACAATCCTTGGGTTAATTTCGACTCTAAAGTTTTCGGGTTCACTTCTTTCAAATGAACGCCTCCACCTGTCACAAATCCCTTCTCAATCGGCAATGAGCCATTGACGGTAAAGCGGAAATTCGTAAGGGCTTCTTTAATCTGTGCCCAGTTGGCGTCGCTTAGACGATTGACCGCCGTTTGGTCGCTAATCCCCACTTTTTCTAGTAAAAATTCTACATATCGTTCAGGAAGTAACCCTTTTAAGTGATTTTTAATGGATTTTAGAGGTGCATCCTCCACAAACGAACGAAACTGTGCATCGAGTTCGGCGTCGCTCATGTCAGGCAAAGCATTCAGACTCATCACGACGTCCTTCTTGCCTTCTTTCTCCTGCACTTGATGCACGAAGCTTGAACAACGTAAGACAGCAGGACCGCTCACCCCAAAATGCGTGAAAATCATATCCATCTGATGCGTCACAACAGGCTTCCCTTTACCGTTTAAGACACTAAGCGCCACATTGCGAAGCGACAACGCACGAAGCTCGCCCTTCTTGATGAACTCCTCGCCACTCGTTAGCGGAACTTCTGTGGCAAAGAGCGGTGTAATCGTATGGCCAGCTACTTTCGCGATACCATACCCGTCTCCTGTCGACCCCGTCTTCGGATAAGATTTCCCACCCGTCGCCAAGATAACCGCATCAGTTTCGAGTTGCTCGCCATTATCCAGCTCCACTACTCGCACGGCTCCATCGCTCAAACGAATCGTCTTCACTTTCACATTCGTACGCACTTGCACGCCTAATTTCTTAATCTCCTGAATAAACGTCTCTAGAATCGTCTTTGCCGAATCCGTCACTGGGAACATACGCCCGTGATCCTCTTCCTTTAATCGCACGCCGCGACTCTCGAAGAACTGAATAATATCCTGATTATCAAATTGCGAAAAGGCACTATATAAGAAGCGTCCATTCCCCGGAATGTGCTTCACGATTTCTTCTGGGGTACGACGGTTCGTCACATTACAACGCGTTCCACCCGTGTGTAATAATTTCTTTCCAAGTGTTGGATTCTTCTCAAGCAATACAACTTCAGCCCCATGCATCGCCGCACTGACTGATGCCATCAATCCGCTCGTTCCTCCACCAATAACAATAACTTTCATACTTGCCTCCAATTTTCTTTGTCCAAACCATTATAAAGCATGCAAAATAAAAAAGCCTAGAGAAACTCTCTAAGCTTAAAGTTATCTATCACTCTTTAAAGTTTTTCGCGCATAGGAAGTAAGAAACGCCTGAAAGAACCGACAAACATCCACCCATAAGCAACGGGCCAAAATACAATTCTAAGCCTCTACTGAAACTACTGATGATATTTATAACGACTGCGTTGATGGCCTCTAAACCTGGAACTGTTGCTAGAAGTGTGAGTACTACCGGAATAAGCAGCACTGCCCCTGCTAAAACAAATAAGTTTGAGACTTTGTTAGGAACTCGTTCGTCATCTTTATAGTAGAGCGCACTTTTTATAGCGACAATGAATACGAGAGGATTCAATATCCACATACCATATTGAACGGTATTCTGTATCGAATCACTTTTCGCAATTGCCGCAAAAGTTAACAGAAATGGTGATAGGACTGAAAAACCACCACCAATAAACCCTACCAAAGCACTAATCATTGCCCATTTTTTATCTTTCATCAAATACAATCCCCTTTTAATCGGTTTACCGAATTTTCTATATCCTATATTGCACCGTTACTCTTTAAAGTTTTTCAAGCAGACCGCATACCCAATGCCGCTCAAAATCGATAGAAGGGCGACAAATACTAACAATAGAAATAAGAGAGAGAAGGCATCCTGTACAGCAGGAATAGCACTAAACAACCAATATAATAAGTCATTTAAGAAGGGAATACGGCCTACAATAAAAATGAAGATTGGAGTACAGCCGATAGCCCCTGATAAGACAAACGTATTAGCTACGAATGTAGAAACTCTGTCATCTCCTTTATAGTAAAGTTTACTCTTCAAAGCCACACAGAAAATCGCCACATACGTACACAGCATTAGAATTGCTATGAAACCCATCGCCGATCCGTTTGCTCCGATTCCTGCAGCGAGTAATACCAAGGGAGACACCATTAAAAATGCCCCTCCAATAATGCCCACATACGCACTCCAGATTGCCCATTTTTTACTTTGCATATTTTCTTCTCCTTTAAGTTTTTAGTCCTCAAAATTCCTGATCAAAAGCATAGAATAAGCTTCGTTCCGGACTAATCTTCTAAATCTTGAATACAGCTAGCGTACCCAGCACCTCCAGAAATTGACAAAATTCCAACAATAAACATTAGTGGGGAATAGATAAAAATTGGAATCACCCCTAGAATTCCCGCTAACAAAAACCAATCAGTAACCGACTTCGCGACTCGTTTATCTTTCTTATAGTAAATTTTAGCTCTTATGGCTACATAGAAAATAGTCGCCCACGTACAAATTACTAGAATACTGATAATTTTAGCCAACTGCTCATTCCTTACGATAAACAAAATCAGCGGAGATACTGTTAAAAATATTCCGCCTAGAACCCCTACAAACGCACTGATTTTAGCCCATTTTTTACTTTTCATATTCTTGTCTCCTTTAAGTCTTCAGTTCTCAAATCCCTTAATAAACCCCACCAAATGAGCCTTTCCAAACCATTATTCTTTAAAGTTCTTCAAGCAAGAAGCGTATCCGAGCCCACTAATAATCGACAGAACCCCAACGACTACGATAGGTGGAAAGAGAATTAGAAAAATATCCACTTCTTCCTCAATCACATCAAAGAATTGAAGCAAGGCTTGATCTAAGAACAGAACTTTACTAAGAATCACGATAACGATTGGAACACAGCCTATAATCCCTGCCAGTAAAAATAAGTTCGAGGCCCACTTCTTAACTCGGGAATCTCCTTTATAATAAATAGCACTTTTAAGAGAGACGACGAAGATGGTCACATAAGTAGCCACTATCAATAGGGCTGCTATCGTAAATAGGAACCCATCTGCTCCGAGCCCTGCAGCAAATAGTACTACAGTAGCCACTAGCAAAAGCGCTCCTCCCTTAATGCCGACATTAGCACATCGTACCGCCCATGTTAAATCTTCCATCTTACACCTCTTTCTTAGTCCAACTCTTTAAATTTCCTTAGACAAATCGCATAATAAATGCCCCAGACCACGGATAAAATCGATGATAGAAACATTAGACCAAGTACACGTTCAAAGCCCTCACTTCCGTCGAATAACGCGTCCATTATCCAATCAACGAGTCCGCTAAACATTGGAATATTTACCAAAGCAAGCAGTAAGGTGACAACGAACCCTACTCCGCTTGAGGCCACAAATAAATTGGCACCCACCTGATTCACACGTTCATCCTCTTTATAATAGTGCGCACTTTTCAACGCTACGAAAAAAATAATTACAAATGTCGTCACTAATAACGCAAGGGCCACCATCGCTCCATCACGACTGGCGCCGATTCCGGCCGCCAATAACACCAATGCGAAAAAGAGCGCTAAAGGGCCACCTAGAATCCCCACGAACGCACTAATTTTGGCCCATCTTTTATCTTTCATCTACTCATCTCCTCTAACTGTCAAATCGATTTAACGAAATTAAATATCCAGCTCCAGAAATTAACCCCAATAGTCCAGAAACTCCGCCCGTGATAATGAGAACGGATCCCATTCCACCGATTTGAAGTGTTACATCATTGATACCTGTTAATCCTGGAATATAGGAAACGAGAACCGGCAGCGTCGCAATAACTCCTAAACTGGCTGCCAGTAAAAAGATTTTTGTAATCCAATACGGAATTTCGCCCGTCTTTTTATAATAGCGATGACTAATTCTAGCGACAATAAACATCACCCAAATAAACACAACGAGATAAATAAACATCATCTGCGTTTGGTGCAGAATCTGAAGGGTTTCTTCTGAGGGTGCGGTAAATGGAAAAACAATACTAAAAATGACAATCGAAAAAATATTCGGCAAGATATAAGACGGCGCCACAAAGATGAGTCCACCCCATACAATTCCTAGTATTCCGCTTAATAGCGCCCATAGTTTTGATTTTTTTGGTTGTTCTACAGCCTGCACTCACAACGCCTCTTTTCTTCTTGTTTCCCTTATTTTATCACAACTACTCATGTCTCTTTTTCCGAAAATTCTTTAACGAAATGAGATAGCCGATTCCTGAAATAACCGATAAAATGGCTGACCCCGTAAACATAAAGAATACTGGAAGTTTTAACACCCCTGTTATCTGCAGTTGATAAATGGTATTTCTAAGAAATGGTACTGCTACTAGATTATAAGGAAGGGTTGAAACGACTCCAAGGATGCTAGCAACAACAAGCAGAGTCGAAATCCAGCGAGGAACCAGACGGTCGCCTCGATAATAGCGTTTTGCATAGATAGAAATGATTAGCAGTATCCAAACAACAATCGAAATGATGGCTAATGCAGTGTATGCTCCTTGAAGGACTTCCGCAAATTCTTTGACATTAGGTGTAAATGAAAAGAATAAAATAAACATTACTCCCCAGAAAGTTTGAGGTAGAAAACAGAACGGTACCACTACGAATAGTAGTCCCCAACTAATTCCTAGTATTCCGCTTAACAGCGCCCATAGTTTTGATTTTTTTGGTTGTTCTACAGCCTGCACTCATATCGCCTCTTTTCTTCTTATTTCCCTTATTTTATCACAACCGCTCGCAGTGTAGAAGAAAACCACCAACAAAAAACACCTGCGCCAGATGACGCAAGTGCTCAATTCATTTATCTTTTTACAGCAATCGCTTGGATTTCCACAAGGGCATTCTTTGGTAAGGCTGCTGCTTGGAACGCCATACGCGCTGGATAAGGAGAAGCAAAATACTCTCCATATACTTCATTCATGTTCGCAAAGTCGTTGATGTCCGCTAGTAGCACGGTTGTCGACACGACTGCATCCATTCCAACCCCTGCACTTTCTAAAATCGCACGGATATTTTTCAATGATTGATGGGTTTGGCTTGCAATATCACTTCCTGCAAACTCCCCTGTTTCAGGAACGATTGGCAACTGTCCAGACACGACAATCGTTTCTCCTGTGTAGGCTACTCCTTGTGAGTAAGGCCCGATTGCTTTTGGAGCCTCTTCTGTTTGAATTACTTTCTTTGTCATGGAAATCCTCCTAGTCTAATGGTGGCACAGTGTCCACGAATACATATTTTTTCATACGGTCAAACGCTTCTACAAGACGTGCGTACGGCAATGCAAGGTTGATACGGATACAGCCTTCACCGAAGAACATCTTGCCGTCTTGCCAAGCCACGCCGACATCCCAGCCGCGTTTTTCGAGCTGCTCCAGCGTCAGATTGTGTTTTTCTAAAAACTTCGAACAATCGATAAAGAGCATATACGTGCCTTCAGGTTTGGTGACTTCAACGCCGTCAAATTCACGGTGAATAAAGTCGCACGCATAGTCCGCATTCTTCTCGATCACTTCACGCAATTCTTCCAGCCACTCGTACCCTTCTTCTTGATACGCCCCGATTAACGCATGCATTGACATCACATTCATCGCGTTATAATGCGGTTTCATCCCTTTTGACTCGACACGGTCTCTTAACGCATCATTGTAAATTACATGATAACTACCCACGAGCCCTGCCAAGTTAAACGTCTTACTTGGCGCATACATGGCTACTGTACGATTCTTTGCATCTTCTGAAATCGACTGCGTTGGGATATGCTTATGGCCTTTAAAAATAATATCTGACCAAATTTCATCCGACACGACAATCACATCGTACTTACGGTAAATCTCCATCGCGCGTTCGATTTCTTCTTTCTCCCATACACGACCACTCGGGTTATGCGGTGAACAGAAAATCGCCACATGAATCTTATGCGCTTTGATTTTTCGCTCCATATCCTCAAAATCCATACGGTAAACGCCCTGTTCGTCTTTCACAAGCGGGCTATGCACGGCCTTCAACCCATTATCGTTTAAGGACTGCGTAAAGCCGACATAGGTTGGACTATGCACTAATACCGCATCTCCAGGCGCAGCATACGAAGTTAATGTCGACACGACTCCTCCAAGCACGCCATTTTCATGACCGATATGCTTACGAGTTAACCCAGTCACTTGATGGTGGCGCGCATGCCACTGAATAATGCTCTCGTAGTACTCTTTAGAAGGCATAAAGTACCCGAAAATCGGATGTTCCAATCGTTTTTGCATCGCCGAAATCACCGTTGGCACGGTTGGAAAACTCATGTCCGCGATCCACATCGGAATCACATCGAAGCCTTTCTTCGGTCTATCTGGCGACTTCCCTGGAATTAACCCCAGCCCATCAACAGCTAGCGCGTCCATTCCACGTCTGTCATATTCCGTAGTAAAATCAAATTCCATCCGCAAAACCTCCTTGAATCTCCCCACCATTATACACCGTCCCCCGCCTCCACTCAACGCCCTCCGCGAACTCAGCCCGATGCCTGCTCTCCATAAAAAGCGTGATTCCCGATGAAAAAAGGCACTCTAGGTGGCGTTGCAAAAAAATCCTTGGACTCTATAGTCATAGAAATAACTATGCAGATGCCCAAGGATTTTAAAACAACGCTTTAACCCTTTAACTTACTTTTTCATCGCTAAAATCACGCTATACTTTTCGTTTTTTTAGAAAGAAAACAATCACTCCGATAACACAGACTCCCACGCCGATTGCTGGATAGAGTAAATTCTCTGCTGCTCCTGACATTTGCCCGACGGAAGCTTTCTGGTCATTTTCATGATACTTCTGAACCATTTCCTGAATTTCCTTTAAAGAATACCATCCCTTATTTGCTTGAACTGTCTGCTTTTCTACGTCGTATAACAATCCAATTTTTACATCTCCATTCGGAAATACTTTTGAAACAGTAATACCACCAAAAGGAGTATCATAATCCACATTGAAAACTAGTATTCCTTTGGTATCACTGCTATATTCCTCTCCTAAAAGTTCAGAAATTTTCTGATATTCAAAATCCTGTGGTTTATCTGCATAGCTGCCCGACTTCGTTTGTAAACGACCATCAACTTCAGAAATCCAAAACTCCTTATTCATCCCATTTAATAAGGTTTGCGCACTTAACCACCCGCTGTTTTTAGTAGTGATTGTCCCATCATCAGCTTGTTGGATTAACTGTTTTAATTCCTCTTCGGACTTAACATCTTTTAGCTTCTTATCACCAAACACAAAGATTGTATGTTTTGTATCGAAAGGAACCCCATTCTCGGAAGAACGCTCTTTGTCCTTGACCTGTTGATTACTTTTCTCCATCGACTCATCTAACACCTGATGCAATTCCTCTGTCGAAAGTTCCGGCGCTGCATAAACCGTTGAGAAAATTGAAGATACTACAAACAATCCACTGACTACGACTAAAAATATTTTCTTTAATTTGAAAACCATTTCTAAGATCTCCTTCCGTTCAAAAGACGGCTCCATCAAAATGAAAAAATATTCTACATAACCAACATACAAATAGCACGTTCTCACTACTCTGCTTTCACCTATATAATACCACTCAACACTGTATTTAATCTACATGATTTTAATCAAATCCTTGGACTCTATAGTATGAACACTACAAAGATAGGAGCTGAGATGAAGACTGAGCCCGATGCAAGTTCATCACAAAATCGTGATTAGCGATGAAAAAACTAAGGTAGCGCTGCAAAAAAATCCTTGGACTCTATAGTCATAGAAATAACGATTCGCATGCGAAAAGAATTAGAGCTCCATAGCTAGAATCGCTTTGGAGCTCTTTGACTTTCGCAAGGCCTGAGACCAAGGCTCAGGCTGGTGCAGTTATTTCTATCACTTTTTAAATCTTTTTCCCGTTTCTTGCCAAAGATGAAGTGCGGACTCCGCAAAACGACATCACGTGATAACTGCGCATCACAGAATTGGTAAAAAAACGGAGTCCCCCTAGGATTCCATAGTATGAATAATAGAGAGAAGCAACCGATGTGAATTACTGCCACTAAGAAATTTATTTCTAAGTGGCAGTTTGAAGCTCGGTAGGAGCCAAGACGTAGACTTGGCCCGGTGCCTCTATTATCAATACTATGGAGTTATCCTAGGGGGACGTAGTTCCCACTATTTTCTCATCACTGAAATCACGCGATAGCCTTTTTGTGCGATAAAGTCCGCTACTTCATCGGGCTCAGTAGAGTCCACATGAAGCACCACTTGCACTTTCCCATCGCGATGGAATACAGAAATTGTCGAAACGTTCACGTTGTTTTCGCGCAACACATTTGAAATTTCTTCCAGAGGACCTGGTTTATCCTCATTAATTTCAATGAATAAACGAGAACCTGGAGTGTTGTATCCAGAAATTTCGATAAAGGCATCGAAAATATCTTTGTCGGTAATAATCCCTTCCACGTGTCCACGCGCATCTACGACTGGCAGGACGCCGACTTTTTGTTGACGCATCAGAGACGCCGCTTCTTCTAATAATATATGAGCCTTCACTGTTAAAACTTGCTTTTGCATAATTTCGCTTGCAGCCGTCTTGTTTAATAAGTAGTTCAACTCATGCATCGATAGGCTTGTCGCCATTGAAGGTGAATGCCCTGCAACAAGTTCTTCTGTTAACAGTCCGACTAACTTACCATCTTCCACAACTGGCAAGCGGTGAATGTCGTGCTCCTTCATTAAGTCTAGAGCTTTCATAACCGTTGTTTCAGGCGTTACTGTAATAACGTTGGTTGACATATAATCTTTAACTTCCATGATTACCCTCCTAGATATGCTTTCTGAATTTCATCACTTTCTAACAACTCTTGTCCTGTACCGCTCAATACCACTGATCCAGTTTCTAGTACATACGCACGATTTGAAATCGACAATGCCATTTTCGCATTTTGCTCGATAAGTAAAACCGTTGTCCCTGTCTTTTGGATTTCTTGAATGATTTTGAAAATCTCGCGGATGAAGATTGGCGCTAACCCCATTGAAGGTTCGTCGAGGAACAATAGTTTTGGACGGCTCATTAACGCGCGGCCCATCGCTAACATTTGTTGTTCCCCACCAGAGAGCGTTTGTGCATCTTGGTCTTTCCGTTCTTTCAAGATTGGGAAACGCTCGAAGACAGCTTCCATATCTTTTTGAATTTCTTCTTTATCCTTGCGTAGAAATGCCCCTAGTTCAAGGTTTTCTTTTACCGTTAATCCTGGGAATACGTGACGTCCTTCTGGCACTTGCACGAGCCCTTTCTCAACGATTTTCTTCGCAGATGTTGAAGCGATGTTCTCACCTAAGTATAGGATTTCGCCTTCTGAAGGATGGATGAGTCCCGATAAAGTCTTCAAGATGGTTGACTTCCCAGCACCGTTTGCCCCGATAAGAGACACGATTTCCCCTTCGTTAACTTTAAAATTTACATTACGTACGGCTTGAATCATTCCGTAATGAACTGATAAATTTTTAACTTCTAACATCTACTCACCTCCTAAGTACGCTTTAATAACTGCAGGATTTTGTTTAATTTCTTCTGGAGTCCCTTCTGCAAGAAGTCTTCCATATTCCAACACGTAAATGCGTTGGCAAATTTTCATGACAAGCGACATATCGTGCTCGATTAACACGACTGTTAAATCGAACTCTGCTTGAATTTTAGCAATCAATTCTGTTAATTGAGCTGTTTCCTGCGGGTTCATCCCTGCTGCCGGCTCATCTAAGAATAAGATTTTTGGTTTTGTCGCTAAGGCACGAACGATTTCTAGTTCACGTTGTTGCCCGTATGCTAAGTTTTTCGCCTTTTCATCTTTAAGTGAATCCAAGTTGAAAATCTTTAGCAATTCCACTGCTTCTTCGCGCATTTTTGCTTCTGTATCATAGTATTTTTTCGTACGGAATAATGTTGAGAACAATGAATCACTCGAGTGTGCGTGCATGGCAATCATTACATTTTCTAGTACTGATAAGTCTTTAAATAAGCGAATATTTTGGAAGGTACGCGCCATTCCAAGGCTTGTACGCTTGTAAGGTGGTAGACCGTTTAAGTTTTTCAACTGTCCGTCTACTTCTAAGCTAACCGTTCCTTCTGTTGGCTCATAAACCCCTGTTAACAAGTTGAAGAAAGTCGTTTTCCCAGCTCCGTTTGGCCCGATGAGTCCGATGAGTTCGCCCTTGTTTACTTTCATCGAAACATTAGAAACAGCAGAAAGTCCGCCAAAGTTTTTTGTTAGTCCATTAACTTCTAATAACATCACTTCCCACTCTCCTTTGTTTCTTTCTTCTTAGAAAACTTGAAGTCTCCTAGTTTGAATTCCCAAGTACCAAGCAATCCACCTGGACGGAAAATCATGATTAAGATTAACGCTACCGCATAGATAATCATACGTAATTGTCCAAATGGTTGTAGGACAAGGTTGATGATTCCAAGTAATACGGCTGCCACGAATGAACCCGTGAAGCTTCCGATACCACCGAATACCACGATGATTAATACATCGATTGATTTCATGAACGTGAAGTCACTTGGCGTTACCGCTCCAAGCGTTGTAGCAGAAAGTGTTCCGCCGATACTTGCAGTGGCTGCTCCTAATACGAAGGCCAAGATTTTATATTTTGTGACTTGAACCCCCATCGATTCCGCAGCGATTTCGTCTTGTAACACCGCGTAAGTGGCACGACCCGCACTACTGAATGTGTAGTTCAAGATTAAGATAGTTGTTAATACAAGAGCGATATACGTAATCGTCCATGTGTTTGTTAAAGGCACCCCACTGATACCAGCAGCACCATTTGTAATTTTCATGTTTGTCACAGCTACACGGATGATTTCCGCAACCCCTAGAGTCGCAATCGCTAGGTAGTCCCCTTTTAAACGAAGCGTTGGTAATCCAACAAGGAATGCTACGATAACAGAGATGACTACTCCGACTGCCATCCCAGCAAATAATCCAGGAAGACCGTTCATCATTTTCCCAAGAATCGCACCGCTATAAGAACCAATCGCGATAAATCCGGCATGCCCTAGTGAGAATTGACCGGCAACCCCAAGAATAAGGTTCAATCCAACGGCGTAGATAATATTGATCATGATATTAATGAAGGTACTTTCGTAGTAGAAGTTAATGACTCCTGTTTGTACAAGTACGAAAAGAAGAGCGTACATTCCTAATGCGAACAGCGTCCAACGAATATTCTTTTTATGAAATCTTTGCATCTTCTTCACCTACACTTTCTCTCTGACATTTTTACCAAACAATCCAGCTGGTAACACGATTAAAATAATGAATAATAGGAAATAAACCACTCCGTCACGGTATGGTGAGTAACCGAAGAAGCTTACCATTGTTTCTAATAGACCGATGAGGTACCCACCGACCATGGCCCCAGGAATGCTACCGATACCACCAAGTACGGCCGCAACGAAGGCTTTTAGTCCGACGGTAATCCCCATTGTTGTTGAAATCGTATTGTAGTACACCCCAACAAGAACACCGGCAATCCCGGCAAGCGCTGAACCGAGCGCAAATGTAAAGGAAATCACTCCGTCTACGTCAATCCCCATGAGTTGAGCGGCTTGCTCATCAACGGCAACCGCACGCATGGCTTTCCCCATTTTTGTATAACGAACGATAAATTGTAATAACGCCATTAAGACAACGGTCACTCCGAAAATCAAAATTTGTTTTCCGTTGACTGAAACGTCTCCGAATAATGTGATGGTTTCAGTTCCGAAGTCTGAAGGAAACGGACGAGATTCCGCTCCAAAGAAATAACTCATTGCATTTTCTAATAGGTATGACACCCCAATCGCCGTAATCAACGCGGCTACACGAGTCGAATTACGAAGCGGCTTGTACGCCACACGTTCAATCACAACCCCTAAAACCGCACAGGCAACCATTGCTACTAAGAGTGCTACGAATACATTCATCTTCAATACCATTACGGCAAAATATCCAATGAACGCCCCCATCATATACACATCACCATGTGCGAAGTTAATGAGCTTAATTGTCCCATAAACCATGGTATATCCAAGCGCAATCAACGCGTAAATACTTCCGACTGCAAGCCCGTTTACCAATTGTTGCATTAACAACTCCATATATTTTCTCCTTTCAAATCTATCCTTATCTAGCGGAAAAGAGAGGCGGAAGTCCCCTTCGTGCCTCTCTTAAAAAATACTGTTAAAACTTAATTAGTCAGCTGAGTACTCTTGAGCACTTACTTCTTGTCCGTTTTGGAACTCGATGACTACTGCTGATTTCACTGGTGTGTGGTCAGGACCCATTGAGAATGTACCAGTTACACCATCGAAGTCTTTTGTTGCTGCTAAAGCTTTTGTGATTGCTTGAGGATCAGTTGAGCCAGCAGTTTCGATAGCTTTCATTAACAATTGAGTTGCATCATAACTTAAAGCGGCGAAAGTATCTGGGTTTGAACCATATTTTTCTTTGTACGCTTTAACGAACGCTTGAACGTCTGCATCATCACTTAATGTTGAGAAGTGTGAAGTGTAGTAAACGTTAGAAAGGTTTGAGCTGTTACCTGCTAATGCTGCTAACTTGTCACTTGAAAGTCCGTCACCACCAACGATTGGTTGAGTGATACCCATTTCACGTGCTTGTTTGATGATTAGACCAACTTCTTCGTAGTAACCAGGAACATATAATACATCGAAGTCTTTAGATTTCAATGTTGTTAAGACTGCTTGGAAGTCTGTGTCTTTTGATTGGTAGTATTCACGAGCGACAACTGTTCCACCGATTTTGCTGTCAGTGTAAGTTTTTTCAAAGGCATCTGCTAACCCTTTAGAGTAGTCATTACCTGTATCTTGTAAGATCGCTACTTTAGCTTTTCCGAATTTTTTGTTTACGAAGTTCGCTCCTACAACCCCTTGGTAGCTGTCAGAGAAACATACACGGTAGATGTATTCATATACTGAAGATGCATCTTCTGCGTTTTTCAATGTTACGCCGTCCCCTGTTGTTGCTGGGAAGACTGTTGGGATTTTTGCTTGTTCGTTAACTGGGATTGATACTGAAGCATCCCCTGTTGTTGCTGGCCCGACAACGCCGACCACTTTCTCAGAAGCTAATTTCTTCGCTACTGAAGCTACTTCTGTTTTGTCTGATTTGTTATCGTATGAAACGTATTTTAATTCCTTATCTAATAACTTCCCTTTTTGTTCAACGGCTAATTGAGCACCGTTGTTCATAGAGGAACCGTAAGTCGCTACGTTCCCTGTTAACTCGAAGTTCCCTCCGATTTTGACTGTATTACTATCTGCTGCGTTTCCACAACCTGCTAAAATTGCTGCAACCACAGCGCCTAATGTGAATTTCTTTAATTTCATAAGATCCCTCTTTTCATGAATGAATTTTTCAACTTGAGAGTAGTATATAATATTCTGACAATTCATGCAATAGATAACTCCTATTTTTTTGAAAAATTATTTTATTTACATTTTTATCGTTTTCATTTTCATTTTTCTTAGAATTATTTTCATTCTTTTCAAGTTATAAATAGGTATTATTTACACCTAAAGTGTGATATATTGTATTTTAGCAATTTAGTGTGTGACACAACTAACAAGAAAAGGGAGAAAGAAATGAGAGCATTACTTTCAAAAAATCAAAACCGACAAATTGATATTGTCGACTATTTAGTTCAAGCAAACGGCTGGGTTCATATCGACGAACTAGCTAAGACTTTTAAAGTTTCTACCCGCGCCATCAAAATCGACCTCGCATTTTTACGCGATAAGATTGATGGTTTAGACATCCTCTTCTCGACGAACGGGGTGCGAATTGAATTACCACAAAACTTAAGTACCGAAGTGGTTTATCCTTATTATTATTCACATTCTATTTGCTACGAAATTCTGGAACAATTATTCTTACACGAAGAAACCACTGTCTCAGAAATGACACAAAAACTATTCATTACGACTTCAACATTGAATCGTTACATTCAGAAAATCAATAATAGCTTGAAGAAAAAATTCGATTTTCAAATCTCGAAGAAAAACTTGCAATTTATTGGAAATGAACAAGACATTCGCTTCTTCTTCGTTCAATACTTTGCTGAAAAGACTGGCTTCTTCGAATGGCCTTTCGACTTTGTAGACGAAGCTTCTCTAGAAAAAATTCTAGTAGACCTCTTCAAGTCTTCGAACTTCCCACAAAGCTTTGAAGGGTACCGTGTCTTCAAGATGATTTTTACGGTTAACTTCTTCCGATCTTATCAAGGGCATTTCGTACAAAACTTCGAAAGCAAAGATAAATTCTATGATTACTACAATCAATTAGACGGCCTAGACGAAATCGTAGAGCAATTCGCCAAAGAAACAGGAATCATGGTCACTCCAGAAATTCTGGAACAATCCTTCTCCATTTTCTTACAACCGCACTTCTTCCTAACCGTTGAAGAATTCTCAGCCGCTCGTCAGGAAAAAGTTCGTGACCGCCTATCGTTCGATACATTAGTCACGAATATTCAAAGTCTTGAAAAACGTTACGACTTGAAATGCGAAAACTATGATTTACTATTATGGCACTTACACAACACGTCTCAATTAGAACGGATCGAAGTGCACTCAGACTTCATCTTATTCGATAAGAAGAAACCGTTGATGAACTTCTTCAAGTCGCTTTCGCCTGAGTTCTACAATGATGTTGCAGCACTTCTTAAAGAGTACCAACAAGAAATCAAGAACGTGAAGCGTCAAAGAAATATCTCGCACTTGATTTACACATTCTACACGCACTGGGAAGGTCTAATTTCTCAACTGCAAGCCAAGCAAGAGAAAATCAAGGTGTTGATTTTGAATGACTTTGACGAGTACTATCCAAAATTCTTAGCATCGTATTTGGAACATAACGCAGCGAACCGCTTCGAGTATCATACGTATGATCAGCTTGAAATCTCCTTAGATATTCTAGAAAAATCTGATTATAAGATTATTTTGAGCAACTTTGCTCTTCCAGAAATCAAAGGTAAAACGGTAATCTGCTCGCATGATTTGAGTATGATTGATCTTGTCAACGAGTTGAATAAACAATAGAAAGATGCCCCTGCAATGCAGGGGCATCTTTCTGTTGCATAGCGCTTCTTTAAAAAAAACAAAACTTGCGTTTTTTCTTACAATCCCTTTTGAACTGTTGCAGTTCATTTTATAACTACTGCAATGGGGCAACGGATTGAGCCTATCGTCTCAATTCCTACCAAGCTTCAAACTGACTCTACGGGTTTCACCCTAGAGTCAGTAATTCACATTGGTTGCTATCCCCCATTGCTGTTGTTATAAAACCGCAACGTTCTTTGGGATTGTAAGAAAATGAGATTTTTTTGCAAAAAAGTGAAGTGCGAGAAAGCGCGCTGTGATGAGGTTTTGGTGAAAAACGGAGAAATTGGGTTTGTGCAGGTGTTGGAGGTATATTGCTTAGAAATGTGATAATATCGGTCTTTTTGAAGAGGCAAACGCTCCTGACGTAACTTGCCCGAAATTCACTTATAAGTGAATTTTGGGCAACGAGGTTCCGAGCACAAAAAAATTGCTTGGAGAATACTCTCCAAGCAATTTCTAATTCAATTATTTAACTTCTGTATAACCGATTGATTCTAATTTTTGAGTTGCTGTAGAAAAGTCCGCATACGTTGTTGAAATGACACGTGCGTCTTTAAGCTCCATCTTGCCCTCTTCATTCGTTATAAGATTTGTAAATCCAACCGCATACACGTTTTTGAATCCAAAGCTAGTTTCCACTTGAAGCGTCATTACTAAGTTCCCATTACCGCGAACAATCTCATCCCCATACGAATATGAATTATCCACATTATTCGCTAGACCACGATAATAAGTTTTATCAAATGTCACCTTATCATTTCCGCTAAATTTCTTATTCACTTCTTCTTTTAGTTTTGCAATAATTTCGTCTTTGTTCTTAGCGTCATCAAGTTTTTCAGCAACTGTCTTCAATCCTTTAACAGGAAGTGTGAAGCTTCCGTCACCTTCTAATACATAACCTCTGTCTTCTAATAAGTTAGCGAAATTACCGTCTAATACGATTTTGGCATCTTTTCCATTTTCTAATTTGCCATTGTTTTCAACTTTGAAACGTAAGAATGACAATTTAGAATCTGTTACATGAACTTCTGCACGGCCACCTTTGTTAAAGCCTTCCACTTCTAATGAAGTAATTTTCGCTAATTCTTCAGCCGTTAATTTTTTCGCTTCTTTTAACCCGCTAACTTTCACTTTTGTTTCTTTTGGAAGGTTAAAGTATTTTTCAGCATCTTTATCTGAAGAGAATGTGAAAGTAATTTCGTCGTTATTTGACAAGCCCTCTGTTTTACTTGGAGTTGCTTTCACTTTTGTTGCAGCATTACGAACTTCTGCTTCTGTTTTCGCATCTGCTTTAGGGTTTGCTACTAAGAATTCTTTTACTAATTCTTGAGTGTCTACTTGATATACAAGTTCCCCTTTTGTATCTAACCCAGAAAAAGTTGTTTTGATAGATTCACCAGCGTCTACTTTTTTTACGCCACAAGCAGCAAGTACTACAGTTGCTACTAAACAGAATAATGTTAACAGTCCTTTTTTCATGATTCCCTCCTGAAAAGCTTTTCTATTATTTGATTACTTTCACCATTATAAGTTCTATTACAGTATTTTTCAATACTGTTTTGGAGTAACTTGCTCTTCTTTTTCGTTCGTGCTAAGGTAAATCTAACGAACTTTTTACACATCGGAGGCTTTATGAATCAAAAAATCCCCGTATGGAAAACCATCCGCTTTACATTAGGCAATTTAACGCAAAACAGCTGGATGTATTTACGCAATTCCATTTTCTTACAATTTTTTATATCCGTGTTTGGATTCGGCTTTTTAACGCTTATTTTTCGAGGAATGCTCTTTATTACTGGACAATCCAATTTGAACTTCGCCAATTTCAAGACAGTCCTGCTGAGTCCGGGATCCATCCCGCTCCTGATTCTCTATTTATTGGCGTTCGCGTTTCTTATCTTCATGGAGTTCTCAATTCTCATCTTCATGATTTACGGAACGATTCGCGGCATTCATTTTTCATGGCGCAGTAGCATTCAAAATGCGTTCTCAGAACTGAAGCAGCTGCTAAATGGCCACTTCATTACGTTCTGGCTGTACTTTTTAACGCTCTTGCCCATCGTCAATATCGGTGAGCTGACGTTTATTTCGAAAAAGATTTCCATTCCGGAATTTATCACGGGTGAAATCACTAAGACGAGTGCCGGTACTCTCTTCTACTTAGGACTGGTCGTTGTGCTACTCTACTTTCACGCACGAAGCTCGCTTGCGATTCCGCTTCAGATTCTTACCGACCAGCCATTTACCACAAATATCATCACGAGCTGGAAGCTGACGAAGAAAAACGTTTGGCGCCTGCTCCTTATTTCGGCAGTCGTCGAAGGGGTGCTAGCCATTCTTGTTATTTTCATCTCGATTGGTAGCGTCGCCCTCGTTGAATTTCTAGACCCGAACGGCTCAAATACGCTTCTGTTAAGTAGTGTCCTCGCCATCGCAAAACTGCTTCAAGGATTCATCATCCTCTATACGAAGATTGCTACTTTTATTGTGATGACAAAAATCATCCACGAGCATAAATTGGCGTCGCTTGAAGTGTATCATCACCACGAGGAAATTAAGCATAAACGTAAAATCGTAACAGCCTTTGCTCTTCTCTTCGTAACAGGAAGCGGGGTTCTCACAACGCTCACCACTTACAGAACGGAATCGGCAAACGACCCTATCATCATCGGTCACCGTGGCTATGTTGAGGAAGCCGTTGAGAATTCGATTGAAGGCATCAAGGCGGCTAAAGAAGCTGGCGCCAATATGGTGGAGATGGATATTCTTCTGACAAAAGACAATCAATTCGTCGTCATGCACGACTACAACTTGAAGCGATTAGCAGGCCTGGATAAGCGCGTGCAAGACATGACCCTAGACGAAGTTCGTGGACTTCCAATCGAACAAGACGACTTCAAGAGCCATATTCCTACCTTTGAGGAGTTTTTCACAGCGGCCAAAGAAATCGGCATGCCACTTGTCATCGAGCTTAAGCCACATGGCGGCGAACCTGCAAACTACGTGGATCTTTTCATCGCAAAATACAAAGAGCTCGCCATCGATAATTCAAACAAAGTCATGTCCCTTGATTTGAAAGCCATGGAAGAACTCGAGGCAAAAGCCCCGGAAATCACGACTGGGTTTGTGATTCCAATCCAATTTGGCGGATTCGGAGACGCGAAGGTAGATTTCTATGTGGTAGAAGATTTTTCTTACCAAGAACTGGCTGTTATTCATGCGCAGGAGACAGGACATGAGGTGTTTGTCTGGACCATTAATACGGATGAGGCCCTCCAGAAATACGTAGACAGCCCGGTAAACGGAATCATCACAGACCAAGTCGCGCTCGCCAAAGCCATTCAGGAGGAGCACAAAACCAACAACAGTTTAATGGACCGCTTCTTACGTACGTTGAATGTGAGTATCGCTAAATAAATCGGATAGCTCGTTGAGCTTTTCTCAGGTATCTTCATAGTAGCGGTAATGGGACACCGGCTCGAGCCGAAGTCTCTCACCTTTAAAGCCTCAAAGAGGGAGTAAGGAATCAATTCCTAACTCCCTCTTTTTCGCATTTAATGTTATTCCCCATTACTGCTACTATAGAACCTGAGAAGCTACGAGCTATCCTCTACGCTACTTCTCCACATTCCCCACTAAGAGGAGCTTTCGTGTTTTTATTAGAGCACATTCAGACTGCGTAGAACCTGTGTATTAAACAATGTTGAGACTCCCAAAATGGATTGGTGAGCGCGGTCTGTGTGAAGCGTATTTCTGGAGGGCGGGGAAAGGGAAAGGAGGCAGAGAGTGCTTGGCACTTTCTTCTCCGTCCTAGCCTTTCCCAGCAGACAAACTTTGAAGTGCTTGTTCAACATGAGGTATTTATAAAAAAGGATTTTTTCCAATAAAAAGATGAAGGCTCTTCGAATTAAATAAGCGGAGGACTTCCCAGACTCTATAGTAAAAGCTATAAGGATTTGCAGCCGAAATGAATTAGAGGGGCACTGCGGTTTATCCGCAATGCCCCTCTTTGAAGTTCGGCAGGAGTTGAGACTTCGGCTCAACCCGGTGCCCTTATAGCCTTTACTATGAAGATGTCTAGGGAAGTCCGAAGCTTATGACTGCACCACCCTATTTCATCTTTTTATTGGAACAAAGTTCCTACTATCCGATTTTTGTAACGCCGCCCATGTATGGTACAAGTACTTCAGGGATTGTCACGCTACCGTCTTCGTTTTGATAGTTCTCTAGAATAGCTGCCACAGTACGTCCTACTGCCAACCCTGAACCATTCAATGTGTGCACCAATTCAATCTTGCCGCTGTCTTCACGACGGAAACGAATTTTCGCACGACGCGCTTGGAAGTCCACGCAGTTTGAGCAAGAACTGATTTCGCGGTAAGTATCTTGCGCTGGAATCCACACTTCAACGTCATAAGTCTTAGAAGCTGAGAATCCCATATCGCCAGTACATAACACGATTGTACGGAATGGTAAGCCTAATCCGCGTAGGACATCTTCTGCGTTGTCTGTCATTTTTTCTAATTCATCGAATGAATCTTCTGGTTTTGCGAATTTCACCATCTCTACTTTGTTAAATTGGTGAAGACGGATTAATCCACGAGTGTCGCGGCCCGCACTACCAGCTTCAGAACGGAATGATGGGCTAAGAGCTGTGAAGTAGATTGGTAGCTGCGCTTCGTCTAAGATTTCGTTTGCGTAATAGTTTGTAAGTGGCACTTCCGCTGTTGGGATTAATGTTAAATTGCGTTCGTCTGTTAATTGGAACACATCTTCTTTGAATTTAGGGAATTGACCAGTACCGTACATTGATTGTTCGTTTACCATGTATGGCGTGATCATTTCAGTGTAGCCATGTTTTTCAACGTGTAAATCAAGCATGTAGTTGTAGATTGCACGTTCTAGGCGGGCACCTAAGCCTTTGTAGTATACAAAGCGGCTTCCTGATACTTTAGCTCCGCGTTCGAAGTCTAAGATGCCCAATGCTTCAGCGATTTCCCAGTGAGGTTTTGGTTCAAAATCGAATACGCGAGGAGTTCCTTCACGGCGAATTTCTACGTTTTCTGTTTCATCTGCCCCAACTGGAACGCCTTCTGCAGCTGTGTTTGGTAAGCGAGATGCGATATAGTCTACTTTTTCTTCCACTTCTGCTAAATGAGCGTCTGTTGCTTTGATGTCTTCGCCGACTTGTTTCATTTCAGCGATTTTCTCTGTTGCGTCTTCCTTGTTACGTTTTAGAAGAGAAATTTCCTCTGTCACCGTATTACGGTATTGTTTTAATTGTTCTGTTTTTGTGATTAAAGCGCGACGTTCTTCATCTAAGTCACGTAACTCTTCTACTGTTGCGCGGTCAACTCCACGGTTTCCTAGCGCTGTAGCCACTTCTTCAAAATTTTCACGAATGCGTTTGATATCTAACATCGTTTCCCCTCCATTTTCTGTTTTCTGTATAAAAAAATACTCCGTCCCAGACAATTGTCTAAGGGACGAAGTAGAGTAATTTTCTTCGCGGTACCACCCGGTTTCAATGTTTCCATTGCGCTCATTTGTGGGATAACGGTTTTCTCCGGATAGCTTAATCAATGTTTTCGCTCTCGCACCGTATGTGGATTCGCTGGTCTCTCTTTACTAGTTTTCACCAACCACTAGCTCTCTACAAAAGGATCGCAGGTACTATTCATACTGTATCATTTGTCTAAAATTGTACACGTCTCTAGTGAAAAGTGCAAGCCTTTTAGCAAAAATTCCTACTCAGAAACTTCAGGTGAGAAGACACTTTGGATTTTGTTCCAAATACCACCAAAGAAGTCTTGAACTTTTTGAACCATTTGGCCGATAAACCCTTTCGCACCACGCATGCTTTCTGTCACGACGTTAGAATTTTCTACATCGAATGCGGCTAAGGCTTCCACCGTCCCGTGGTCTTTGCCATCGACATAGCCAAGGTTTTCACCTGGCATCTCAAAATTCAACGTCCCTACCGTTTGCCCTGCTGTCACAGGGGCTTTCACTTTGCCGTCTTCCGTCTTCACATCGTCAGAAGGTGTAAATGAAATCTTGATTTGACTCAGCGCTGTTCCTTTTGGCACGGCCGCAATAAAGGTTTTTCCGTAATCCACACCAAGCGTTTCTTCCGTTCCACCTTCTAACTGGATAGGTGCCAAGTTTTGAACCGATTTTCCTGGCGCGCCGACAAGCAAGCCTTCATATTTTTTAAACACTTCATCTAATAGATGTCTTGTTACTTTGAAACGATTAAGCGGTTCTTTAGACCCCATGGATACGACAATCACCGAGAAGCCGTTACGTGTGGCAGTCGTTGTAATCGACGCACCGCTGGCATCACTCGTTCCTGTCTTCAACCCTGTTACCCCTTCGTATTCGAAGAGTAGCCCTGGAAGAAGGTAGTTAAAGTTATCCATCTTCGTTGTTCCTGAACTATTTGGTCGGAATGTTTGTGTTGGAATCGATGATACTTTTAAAATTTCAGGGAAATCATTCACCAAGTTCTTTGCGATAATTGCTACCGAACGGGCTGACATGCTATTTTCATCTTCATCACCGTAAGACGGATTCTTATCCGCTCCACCGTATTTATTCGGTAGACCTGTCACGTTGATGATGGTCGCATCTTTAATGCCCCACTCATCGAGTTTGGCTTTCATGCGTTCAATCCATTTGGCTTCAGAACCACCGATATACTCAGCGACCGCTAATGTCGCGGCATTCGCTGAATAGATAGAAATTGCGTCAAATAATTCTTTAATCGTATATTTCTCACTCGGTAGGAGTGGCACGTTGGATAAGCTATAGTTCGCACTCAATTGATGAACGCGGTCACTCACTGGGATTTCTGTTTCCCACGTTACCTCTCCATTTTTTATCGCTTCTAAAATTAAATATTGTGTAATCATTTTACTCATGGAAGCAATCCCGCGAACTTCATCTTGATTGTTTTGCATCAAAATTTTTCCGCTCGTTTGCTCGATTGCGATGTAGCTTTGTACATCTTGAATCGCAGTTGCTTCCTCTTTTGCTTTTGCGTCATCTTGCGCATAAATTGCTGGTGTCACCGTCGTTGCTCCTACAGCGAAAATGCTGAGTGCACAGACGATTTTCTTCACCCATGTACGAGGACTTTTCATTATGTATATCTCCTAATTTCTCTCAAATCTGCTTATTAATGTTACCGAAAATCGAAGGGAAAAACAATGGTAAACTGATTAATCTTTTATTACAAAATAGGAAGTATTTTTTAATCTCATATTCGGTTTTTGTTCGAGTAAATTTCCATATTCCCACCCCTATGCGATTCGTCCTTTTTTGATGTATTACAGCGTTGTAATATTCGAAAAAATTACCCTGACAGAATGAAACCAGCACCCTTCGTTTTTTATTTTTTCAAATTCATAAAAATTCCCATATTTCGCAATAATTTTAATTGTAAGCGCTTGATATAATGATTTTACAACAATAAGGAGGGATGAAAATGAAAGTAGTCGTTGCGATCGATTCACTAAAAGGTAGCTTGTCTTCACTAGAAGCGGGTCAGGCCATCAAAGAAGGAGTTCAGGTCGTATACCCTGAAGCCGATGTGGTGGTTCGCCCACTCGCAGATGGTGGTGAAGGAACGGTCGAAGCATTAGCCATCGGGATGGGAGGTGAACTTGTTCATGTGAACGTCACTGGGCCGCTTGGAGATGCGGTAACTGCCGAATACGGAATCTTAAAAGCGGACGAAACGCGTCCTAAAACAGCAATTATCGAAATGTCTGCCGCAGCAGGGATTACGCTGGTTCCCGATGAAAAGCGCAATCCAATGCACACGACAACATTCGGTGTCGGCGAACTAATTAAAGATGCCATCGATAATGGTTGTCGTCATTTTATCGTCGGTATCGGAGGTAGTGCCACAAACGACGGTGGTATCGGGATGTTACAAGCGCTCGGATATGATTTCCTAGATAAAGACGGTGCTCCTGTTGGTTACGGAGGAGCGGGTCTTCAATCCATTGCTCGCATTAAGGCTGACAATGTTCTAGCAGAGTTGAAAGATTGCACCTTCCGCGTGGCGTGTGACATAACGAATCCGCTTTGTGGTCCAATGGGTTCCAGTGCCATTTACGGTCCACAAAAAGGAGCGACACCAGAAATGGTGAAAGAACTCGACGAGGCTCTTCTCCACTATGCAGAACTATCGAAAGAAACCTTTGACCATGCCGACCGCCTCTACCCAGGTACGGGTGCAGCCGGAGGAATGGGATTTGCGTTTCTCACTTATACAAATGCGGTCCTAGAGAGCGGCATTAAGATCGTCCTTGAAGAAACAGGGCTCGAAGACGAAATGAAGGATGCCGACTTTGTCATCACTGGCGAAGGTCGCTTAGATAGTCAAACTGCTCTTGGTAAAGCTCCAATCGGCGTGGCTCATCTTGCGAAAAAACACGACAAGAAAGTACTCGCCTTTGCAGGATGCCTCACACCAGACGCAGGGGTATGTAACGAGAACGGCATCGATGCCTTCTTCCCAATTCTACGAAGAGTCATTACCGTTCAAGAAGCGATGGAAACAGAAACTGCGCGCGAAAATATGATTCGTAGCGTGGAACAAGTATTTCGTTTAATTCAATCAATTCAATAGGAGGAAACCAAAATGACAGCACCAACCTTTTCAACATTAGGAGCCTTAATCGGGCTCGTACTTGCCATTATTTTGATTGTTAAGAAAGTTCATCCGGCCTACAGTTTAATCTTCGGCGCTCTCATCGGAGGATTAATTGGTGGTGGCGGACTTGCGGACACTGTAAAAGCCATGGTTACTGGCGCACAAAGCATGATGTCTCCTGTCCTTCGTATCATGACGAGTGGGATTTTAGCCGGAGCATTAATTAAGACAGGCTCGGCTGAAACGATTGCCGATACGATTGTAAAGAAACTCGGCCAAAAACGTGCGATTGCCGCGATTGCGATTGCTACAATGATTATTTGTGCCGTTGGGGTCTTCATCGATATCGCCGTTATCACAGTAGCTCCAATTGCTATTGCCATTGCGAAAAAAGCAAATCTTTCTAAAGCAGGGATTTTATTAGCGATGATTGGTGGCGGTAAAGCGGGGAATATCATTTCACCAAACCCTAATACGATTGCCGCATCCGAAGCGTTCGGAATCGACCTTACAGCGTTGATGGTGAAAAACTTAATTCCTGCCTTTGTCGCATTATTCGTAGCGATTATCCTTTCTGGATTACTTGCTAAAAAAGGCGGCGCACATGAATTTGACGGTATTGACGAATCTGGAACAAGCGGCGTGTCACTATCCTTCTTCAAAGCCATGCTTGGACCAATCGTTGTAATTGCCCTTCTTGCCCTTCGCTCAATCGCTGGAATCAGCGTGGACCCATTAATCGCACTCCCTCTTGGTGGTTTAGTGACGATTGTTGTAACTGGTCATGCGAAAAGCACGGTCGAATTCACTGAATTCGGTCTTAGCAAAGTAATCGGTGTATCGATTCTATTAATCGGTACGGGTACTATCGCTGGAATTATCAAAGCTTCTGCATTGCAAGTCGATATGATAGCTCTTCTTGAAGCGATGAACATGCCAGCCTTCGTCTTAGCTCCTCTTTCTGGTATTTTAATGGGAGCTGCGACAGCTTCAACGACTGCCGGTTCAACCATTGCGTCTCAAACCTTCTCTGGTCCATTAACAGCAGCAGGTGTTCCAGCCGTTTCTGCAGCAGCGATGATTCACGCAGGGGCAACAGTGCTCGACTCACTTCCACACGGTTCATTCTTCCATGCGACAGGCGGTTCTGTCTTCATGGCGATTGAAGATCGTATGAAATTAATCCCTTATGAAGCCATCGTTGGTTTATCAAGTACAATTGTCGCAACGATCCTTTACTTAATCGGCTTCTAAAAAAAGAGTAGACTCAGTTTATATGATTTCGTAGAATTCACGGATTCTATAGTAGCAGTAACGTGAATACGTATTAAAACGAATAAGAGGGCGTAGGATTTATAATCCGTACGCCCTCTTTGAGGCTTTAAAGGTGAGAGACTTCGGCTCGAACCGGTACAACGTTACAGCTACTATGAAGAAATCCGTGAGGGTTCGTAGAAATCATTTTGTTAAAATCCTGGATGTTCTTGTAGGAATGCTTCTTCTTCAGGAGTGGAAGTTCTTCCAAGTACATGATTGCGATGCGGATAGCGTCCGAATCGTTCAATGATTTCACGGTGCATGAGTTCGTACTTCTTACGACGCTCAAGCCCTGGTTCGTCAAACCATTTTGCCGCCCAATCATGCACGGCTAATGCCTCCGAATGCATAAACGGCATCACGACAAAGCTACGTTCTTGAATTGAAAACTCATCCCAAAGAGACATTGCCTCTTTGGCAAGCTCCACTGCGAATGCATCTGAAGCAAACGCTCTAGCATCATCTCTAAACATATTTCTAGAAAATTGATCCAGCACAATAATTTCTGCCAGGCGCCCTTTTGCACTACGACGCCACTCGGTAGTTTCCCCTGCAACAATCGCTTCGTAAGTCTCTAGAAAACGCGTGCGAATTTCATTATCGAATTCCTCTGATTTCTTAAACCAATCAGCAGGCTCACATTCCACAAACCAGAAATCGAGAACCTCTTGCGGAGTTACTATCATTATTCTACCGCTGCTTTCTTTGTCTTTTCGTCGAGTTGGTCATTCATACGGCCGTATTTATACCCTTGAAGGTCGACTGTTACAAATAAGAACCCTAAGTCTTGCATCATCGCGTTAATTTCTTCATGATTTTTCACGAGTTTTTCGATTTGGTCTGCGCCGACTTCGATACGCGCTAAGTCTTGATGCACGCGAACACGTACTGGTTCGAAACCACGCTTCGTAAAGTATTCTTCTGCCTTGAATACTGCTTCTACTTTTTCAGGAGTGATGCGTGTTCCGTATGGGAAACGAGATGCTAAGCTGCATGAAGGAGTTTTGTTCCAATTGGTAACACCTGCACGTTTGGCTAATTCACGAATTTCTGATTTATATAATCCCGCTTCTTGCAAGAGACTACGCACACCTTCTTCATTACGCGCCTTCACACCTGGGCGATAATCATTGATGTCATCCATAATCAACCCATCTGAAAGTACGGTAAACCCTTCGCCCTCCACATTCTTTTTAATCGTTTGGTAGAGCATTTTCTTACTATAGTACCAGCTGTTTGGGGTATTTGAGGCGATATGTGGATCAGAGAGTTCTTCCATTTCAAGCCCTATCACACGCGCGCCCATTTCCGTTCCAAGGTCAATCGCTTCACTAAATTCACGGTCTGAGAACAACTCAGAGTTCACTACTGCTGCGATGACATTATCACGGCCAAGCGTATCCACGGCGATTTTTAATAGGTAACTACTATCAATCCCGCCAGAATAAGGGACAACAATTCTTCCCACTTCCTTCAGCAATTCGCGTAATCGTGCTTCTTTTTCATCCATTCTCGATTCCTTCTTTCTTTATTAAAAGCTTTCGCGTCCTGTAAATTCTTCTAAATAAGCTTTATCTAATACCACTAGTTTTTGGTTGTGGATTTTAACAACGCCTTCTTCTTTAAGGTCATGAATAATGCGGTTAACACTATTACGAGTAGAGATTCCGCAAAATCCTGCGATATCCTCATTCGTAACGTTGAAATCAATCAAGATGCCGTCTTCTGCTTCTACCCCAAATTGATTCATTAATTTATATAGGAAGGAACACACTGCTCCTTTTTTCCCATTCATCGTCATATATTGCAACGACTCGATGGTTTCAGATAATTTATTACGGTAATATTCACGGACATAATCTTGTAACTTTTGGTCGTTTTTCACGTATTCCCAAAACTTAATACGAGGGATACGGTAGAACGTTGCTTCGTCGCTTTCGATACGGACGTTAAACGGTGCAGATGTGTAGTTGGACACTTCATCACGTACCAATGAAACAATATCAACGGGAGTCACATAATCTAAATTAAACTCACGGCCATCATTCATAATGATACTTGTCTTTACAACTCCATCGATTAACACATACGTATATGCTTGTTCCAAACCACGGTAAGCCAAGTACATATGTTTTTTCTTCTTTATAATAGGGGTATTTTCTTTTTCTAAAAAGTTGATTAAATATTCTTCGTTGTTCAAATTGAACACTCCTCTAATGCAAATTCCTATACACACTATTATCATCTTATCACAGAAAACAACGTTAACAAATGTTACTAACCTTTGAGACTTCCAAGTGACTTATTTTACGTATACTTATAATCGTATTAAAAATTTAAGGAGATGTTATCATGGTCGAAATTAAACTACCTTATGACAAAAAATCTATTACTGCTGTAATTCCTGACAAAAACTTTGCTGGATTACTTGAATCAAAAGCTGAAAACTACCACAACCCACTTTCTGAACAAGAAACAGTGGAAAAATCAATGGATAACCCAATTGGTAGCCAAACATTAGAAGAATTAGCAAAAGGTAAAAAAGATATCGTGTTAATCAGTTCTGACCATACACGTCCAGTTCCTTCACATATCATTACACCAATCATTTTACGTCGTATCCGTAGCGTAAACCCAGACGCTCGTATCCGTATTTTAGTTGCGACTGGTTTCCACCGTCCTTCAACTCGCGAAGAGTTAATTAACAAATACGGTCAAGAAATCGTGGACAACGAAGAAATCGTAATGCACATTTCTACAAACGACGAAGACATGGTTAAAATCGGTCAATTGCCTTCAGGTGGTGACTGCATCATCAACCGTATCGCTGCTGAAGCCGACTTATTAATCGCTGAAGGATTTATCGAAAGCCACTTCTTCGCTGGATTCTCTGGCGGACGTAAATCAGTTCTTCCTGGGGTTGCTTCATATAAAACAATTATGGCAAACCACAGTGGTGACTTTATCGACTCAGAAAAATCACGTACTGGTAACTTAGACCACAACCCAATCCACGAAGATATGTTATACGCAGCACGTACTGCAAACTTAGCCTTCATCGTTAACGTTGTATTAGATGGTGAAAAACATATCATCGGTTCATTTGCCGGAGACATGGTTGAAGCGCATAAAGTAGGTTGCGAATTCGTTCGTGAATTAGCTCATGTAACTAAAATTCCTTGCGACATCGCCGTTTCAACAAATGGTGGTTTCCCATTAGACCAAAACATCTACCAAGCGGTGAAAGGAATGACTGCTGCTGAAGCAACAAACAAAGAAGGCGGCGTAATCATCATGGTTGCTGGATGTCAAGATGGCCACGGTGGTGAAGGTTTCTACCGTAACTTAGCAGATGTTAAAGACCCTAAAGATTTCTTAGACCAAGCCATTAACACTCCAAGACTTGAAACAGTTCCAGATCAATGGACTTCTCAAATCTTAGCGCGTATCCTAGTGCACCACCATGTAATCTTTGTATCTGACTTAGTTGAACCAAGTCTTATCACAAACATGCATATGGAATTAGCGAAAACATTTGACGAAGCTCTTGCACGTGCCTTCGAACTTCAAGGAGCAGACGCAAAAGTAACAGTTATCCGCGATGGATTATCTGTTATCGTTGAAGATAAATAATATGAAGCAAGAAGAAATTCTACAACAAGTGAAAGATGGACGCCTCTCGATTGAAGAAGCGTCCACCCTTCTGAAAGGGATTGAAGACATTGGTTACGCGGCCATCGATCTTTCTCGCCAAAAGCGCAATGGATTTCCAGAAATCATCTATGGTGAAGGAAAAAATATTGAGCAATTAATTGGCATCATCACGGCAATGAATGAGCATAAAACAGCTATTCTTGCAACACGCGTCAACGCTGAAAAAGGTGAAGCTCTCTCCCTTGCTTTCCCTGAAGGGGTCTACGAACCGCTCGGACGTACCTTCGTCTTGAACCCGATTGCCCCAAAACATGAACACTACATCGCAGTCGTTACAGCTGGCACAAGCGACATTCCTGTTGCCGAAGAAGCGGCTGTCACTGCTGAGACTTTCGGAAATCGCGTGAAACGCATTTACGATGTTGGAGTTGCGGGTATTCACCGCCTCTTCAATCGTCTCGAAGACATCCAAGGCGCTAGCGTCGTGATTGTCATCGCCGGTATGGAAGGTGCGCTTGTCAGTGTCGTTGGCGGGTTAGTAGACGTTCCTGTGATTGCCGTTCCAACCAGCATCGGATATGGAACGAATCTTCAAGGAGTGACGACTTTACTCAGCATGCTGACTTCTTGCGCAAGTGGCGTTACTGTCGTAAACATCGATAACGGCTTTGGCGCAGCGTATTCAGCAAGCATGATTAACAACATTCGAGGAGGACTCGCATGAGCACATTATTTTTAGAACCATTTTCTGGGCTGAGCGGTGATATGTTAAATGCTCTTCTACTCGATTTAGGAGCCGACCGCAAGCATCTTGAAGAAGCCCTTAAGACCATTTCCCTCGACGGTTATCATCTTCATGTAGACCGTATCGCGAAAAGTAGTATTTGGGGAACGGACTTCGATGTGCATATGGAACACGGTGAAAAAGATCATGGCATCGCTGGTGACTTTGATCATCATCACCATCACGAACATGACCACCACCACGAGCACGAGAACGAACATCATCATGAACATGCTCATTCACATGCGCACGAAGAACACACACATGCACACACTCATTCTCATGAGCACACGCATGAACATGCTCACTCACACGATCATCATCATGAGCACGAAAATACTCACGACGGTCATTCTCATGAACATACACATAGTCATCATCACCATCACGGAGAAGTTCGTGGGTTGAAAGAAATTGAAACGATTATTCTTTCAAGTGGCACAAGCGACTTTGTAAAAGATAAAAGTTTGGAAGTATTCTGTGACATCGCACAAGCGGAAGCGAACGTACACCAAATGCCTGTGGAAGAAATTCATTTCCACGAGGTTGGCGCAACAGACTCTATCATCGACATCATGAGCTTCTTCATTTTGTGGGAAACAATCGACATCGATGCGGTATACAGCACTGCTGTCACTGAAGGTAGCGGTACGATTACCGTTGCACATGGAGTCATGCCTGTACCGGTTCCTGCCGTAATGCAATTAAGACTCGGAACAAGCATTCCATTCTCACAAGACTTTGACATTCATACAGAGCTTGTGACACCAACCGGTCTTGCTCTCTTTAAGGCCATTCACCCAGTATTTGCACAACCTTCAAACCTAACCGCTACTAAAGTGGGTTACGGTTTTGGAAAACGTGACACTGGTAAATTCAATGCGTTACGCGGAACACTCTTAGAGAAAACGACTCATTCTCATCAAGTCGTGACTTCCCATAACGATGCAATCATTCAAATCGATACAACCATCGATGATCAAAGCGGTGAAGAGCTTGGCTACATCATGAGCCTTTTATTAGAGGAAGGCGCGCTTGATGTGCACTACACTCCCGTTTACACAAAGAAAAACCGTCCAGCAACCCATCTCACACTTCTCATTCAAGAAGGAGACCTCGAACGGTTTACAGCCATTTTATTCGAACAAACGTCAACCATTGGCTTTCGTTATCAAAACGTCCAACGTAAGGTCATGACTCGCACTTTCGAGACGCAACAAACGAGCCTTGGAGATGTGAAAGTAAAGAAAAACCAATATGGAACTGTTACAAAATCAACATTAGAATATGAAGACTGCGCTAGAATCGCCCACGAAACTGGATTATCGATTCAAGCCGTCTATCAACAATTAATAAAAGAATTACATTAAGGAGAATCAACCAATGGATCAAACATTTATGCATTTATTATTATCAGAATTTATGGGAACAGCCCTCATGATTATCTTCGGGGTCGGCGTACACTGTGATGACGTCTTGAAGAAAACTAAATACGCTGGAACAGGTCACTTATTCGCCATCACAACATGGGCATTCGGTATCACTGTTACTTTATTCATCTTTAGTGGTGTAAGTATCAACCCTGCTATGGCGCTTGCTAAAGTAGTTTTAGGAGTACTTCCTGCAGAACAATTTATCCCTGTTGCTATCGCTGAATTCTTAGGCGCATTCGCTGGTGCGGTGATCGTATGGTTCATGTACGCAGACCACTTCACAGCTTCTGAAGGTCAAGTAGACGGAATCGCCATCCGTAACATCTTCTCAACAAACCCTAACTTACGTAACTTACCACGTAACTACTTCGTCGAAGCATTCGCAACTTTCATTTTCTTAACAGCTATCTTAGCAACTGAAAATGTTAACAAAGAATTATTACCAATCGTGGTTGGATTAATCGTATGGGCTGTCGGTATGGGTCTTGGAGGTACAACTGGATTCGCAATGAACCAAGCTCGTGACTTAGGACCTCGTCTTGCTTACCAATTATTACCAATCAAAAACAAAGTGAATAACGACTGGCAATATGGATTATTAGTACCTGGTACTGCTCCATTCATCGGCGCTGTATGTGCTGCATTCTTCGTTCGTTACTACTTAGGTTACTTTATCTAAAATTACTTTCAATAAAACAGAAAAGGTACAAGAGAAAATCTCTTGTACCTTTTTCTTTTAATCCTTTGAAACAAGACACAGCCGACTATTTCTAGTCAGCTGTGTCTTGTTTACTTGCATCTATAATTTTCTTACGGTAATCCTTGTTCCGTCTCAATGTGAAATAGTCTGGAACGGGATCTTGGCCGCCTCTTATAAATGGATGGCATCTACAAATGCGTCCGCACCCCATCAACACGCCTTTTAGCGCACCATGCTTTTCAACTGCCTGAATCATATAGCTCGAGCAGGTTGGTCTATAGATACACGAAGGCGGGAATAATGGAGAAATCCACTTTTGATATCCTCGCACGAGTGCAATCATGATTTTTTTCATATCGATACTGCTTTCTTAATTAATGAATCTGAAGAAGGCTTCTACTCCTTCTGCTGCAATCAGTGTATAAACGTATAATGTGACTGGTTTAGCGATTAAACAAATGGTCACGAATTTCTTAAAGGTCATATGGCTGAGCCCTGCCACCATACATAAGAAGTCGTCTGGGAATCCAGGAAGAACCAGCGCCCAAAAGAAAATGCGCTCGAAGTGTTTTCCTTTGTCCAAATAACCGATGTATTTATTGTACGTATCATCATCTACGAACGCCTTCGCCAACGTCTCCCCGTAGCGACGAGCTAACCAGAAGTTGATACAAGAACCAATCATGATTCCCACAAAATTATAAATCCAGCCGTGAAGAGGCCCAAATACGATATGTCCGATGACACAGGTTAAGCCTCCCGGAATAATCGGGTAGACTACTTGCGTAATTTGAATCAGGATAAAAATCAAAATTCCTACCCATCCAGAGTGGGCAATGCTTTCACGGAATGGTCCGTCTATAGCGAAATAATCATTCTTGGCCACGAGCCATCCTAAAATAATCGTTAAAATAATCCCGATAATCGTTACGATACGAATGATTTTACGATTGAGTTCTATTGCTTTTTGAGTGTCCACGATGTACTCCTTTTTTTATTGTTACATGCATTATAACAGAGATTGCTAAAAGTTCCTTAGCAACTTTCTTAGTTTTTGTTTAAGATTCACTCTCTTCCAAATTCCAAGGTTTCACAACCGTGATATGTTCCATCAATGCTTCTTGTCGTCCAAGTTGCTCCAAGCGGGCCTTACGACGTTCTTCATAGCCGCTGCAGATGAATTTCTCTTCGTCTGTTTCTGGTACGATGGCATCCACTGTAAAATCACCTTCGCCTTCGCGAGGAAGTGCCACGAATGTCCAGAAGCTTGTCGCTGCTAAATAGCGCTCGCCGTTCAAGACATCTTCTCCGACCACTTTACAGAAGACTTCCACACTCTTCTTCCCTGTCCCTGAGATATACGTCTCCACGCAGACAGAATGTCCTAATGGAAGTGGTTTTAAATAGTTCATCGCGTCCACCGATGCCGTTACCGCAAGACGACGGCAATGACGAGATACGGTAATTGACGCACAGTCATCAATAATTCGTGTTAAATTCCCTCCGAATAAGGTGTTATGCATATTCACATCGAATGGGAAAATTCTACGCGCTTGAATCGCACGTGTTTGACTACATGTTTTTGTACTCATTTGATTAGCTCCTTGGATAGTTTACTGTTTCATTCTAACACGAATCTAAACTGCGTTCAAAGACACTCAAATTATGATTTCTACGAATTCTCTGAATTTTTAATATTAGCTGTAACGTTGCACCGCTGAGAGCCTCAAGTAGAAAAAAAGACCCACAATGTGAGTCCGGTTACCCCTGTTATTTTTTCTTTGCGCGTTTTGCTTCGTGGATTAGCTTTAACGCTCTCTTTCTTGTTTTGATGTTTGGGCTCTTCATTTGACGATAAGCCGTTGCTAAATCTTGTTTCATTAACCTTACCTCCTCTTCTACCAACTTGCTTTTTGAACGCCTGGAATCAATCCTTGATGCGCTAATTCTCTAAACTTAATACGAGACATTCCAAATTTACGCATCACTCCTCTTGGGCGACCATCGATTTCATCACGACGGTTGAGGCGGTTTGGGTTGGAATCTTTAGGAAGTTTTCTTAGCCCTTCAATGTCTCCAGCTTGCTTTAATGCATAGCGTTTTTCAGCGTAACGTTCGATGAGCGCTTGCTGTTTTTGATACTTTGCAATTTTAGATTTCTTTGCCATTTTCTTCTCTTCTTTCTAAATCGAAATAATTACGTTTTACATTGTATCAATTGTTCCTTTTAAAATCAAGTGGTTTAAACGCTCTTTTTTGACAAAAGAAAAAGCCTAGGCTAAAACACCTAGACTTTTCTTCATTGCATTAAGCATTCATTTCTTTTTTCTTTGTCAAAACGATGAGCCCTGCAACTGTACTCATGACCGCTACGACAATTGCTACAACTCCACTTTCTGTACCTGTATTTGGTAACTCCGGTTGTTTTGGTGTTGGAGGTACCTCTGTTGTGACAGGCGGTTCTTCAGTTGTTGTGACAGGCGGTTCTTCAGTTGTTGTGACAGGCGGTTCTTCAGTTGTTGTAACAGGTGGTTCTTCAGTTGTTGTAACAGGTGGTTCTTCAGTTGTTGTCGTTGGCGGTGTATACGTATTTTGGAAGGCTTTCTCTTCTGGATACGCTACAGAGGCAACATAAGCATTTCCGTCTTGAGTGACTGTAATCGTCACTTCTTTTTGGGTTGAATCGTATTGAATCGTTTCATCGGTTCCTGCGACTTCCACGACTTTATACTTGTACGTTCCAGCTTTTTCAAATGTCACATCTTTAAAGGTAATCGTTCCATTTGCTTGTGCTGTTGTTGTCGCTAGAACTTCTCCATCTCCATTCAACAAGTTGAAAGTGAATTCTCCATCGACGATTGAACGTCCTTCTAATTTCTTCGTGAAAATAAGGTCTACTTTCACTGGATCCACTAGATGGTTCGTAATTGTCGTTTTACCATCTTCCGTCTTCACTTCATTGTAATATCCAGCAGGCACTGAAATTTCATCCACTGTATATTCATACGCTTTACCATTAAGTGATTTTGGTAGTCCTGTAAAGGTATATTTCCAACCATTGGCTGCATTCAATGTCACTGGAGTACCGTAAGCCACTCCATTTTGTTTCAATTGAACCGTAATTGAAGCACGAAGACCTAATTTATCTTCGTTATCATTCCACGTTTTTTCTACAGTATGCTGCGTTTCCGCACGTTTATTCAAGACATAGAATCCTTGAGTCGATTTTTCTTGAGAGCCTTCGTAGTCATCACCGTAGTTTTCTGGTAATTTCTCACGAACTTTCCAATCCTTAATATTTGGATCGATGATGGTATCTTTGCTCGTCTTCTTCAACGTACCTTTCCAGCCGTTTTCTTCGTTTAACTCGATAGTGGCAACGACTTTATCTGGTTCAGACTCACGATACAATTCCATCGTAATACTTGTGACTTCTGAACTGCGATTTTTCCAGTCTTTTTTAACAAGGAAGTACTGAGGTAATTGGTTTTGAACCGTATTCGATACCCCAAAGTTTGTTAAATCTGCCGCGTCACGGTTGACGTAATACGTGTTAGAAGAAATCTTTCCGTTCAACTCTCCGCTCTCTTCATAAGCTGGTGATTTCATCGGAACATCGAAGTTAATATCTTCTCCTGGTTCGATAACTTCTGGATTAACCATCACGATTTTCAGCGCGGTTACTTTGCTATAGTCGTCCACGTTTTCTACCCAGCCGGCTGCATTCACGCCTTCTGCTGGATTGTCTGGTAAATCGGAACCAGTATTGTAATAGACTTTAAATCCGCTTGGTGCAACGACCGGTCCAGTCACAATATTGGCAAACCCATGAACATCGCCCTTCACTGGCAACTTGTCATAAAGCACAAAGTGACGGAAAGTCTCGTTCGTGTTATTCACCGTACGTAGACGGTACTTGAAGTTTTCTTCATAGTCCATCAATTGAAGCGTCTTGTTCCAAACCGTATCTGTATCTTTTTTGATTAATTTTTCAGAACGAATTTGAGTTGGTACTGTCACAATGGTGTTGGAACGAGCTCCTATTAGACGCTCTGTTTTATCTCCATTTCCATTGACATCGTACTCATCCACTTCACCCTTACTATTTAACTGAATAAAGGCTTTATCATCAATGCTTTCCTTATCGGTTACAAAGTAGACGCGGTTTTCATTTTTCTTGAATGTATCTACTGACGAAGGAGTTGCTTCTGATGTGATACGCGCCTTGAACGTAATTTTTGGATAAGCGAGTTTTGTTGGCTCCACTTTTTCTTTTAATTTGAAAATAACAGCCTGACGATTCGAGTCATTGTAGTTGTCAATCACTTCAACGTCTACTGGAATATTTGAGTTTTTCAACTCTTCAAACTTAATTCCTTCTGGTAATAAGTCGATAAAACGAGGATTCTCAAACTCAACAACTGAAGGAAGTGAGAAGAAGTCCGCTGAAATATTGTATTCAACTACTTCATCAACCGCTCCAGTATCGTTACTCGTTGTTGTTTTTGCTAGTCCAATCTTAATAGCAAGTTCTTCTGCTTGAATCTTCCCGATATGTTCTGAATTAAATGGAATTTCTTTACTATCTGTAGTTAGAAGCTTTCCTGTAAACTTCGCTGTATTTGGGAAGTTTTTATTTAATAAAGAAGCATTGTCATAAAGGACTCCTGTAGAAACATGCATACGGAAAGTAAAGCCTTCGTTTGGATCAATTTGTTTCCCATCTTTTAGACGGATGATAATTTTCTTAATCGTTTGTTGTGTTTGTGGGGCTTGTTCTTTCGTGATTTCTCCAGATTGTACTTTGGCTGCCGTATCTTTATTTTGTTGAACAGCTGCCTTATCCACCACTTCTTCAGGTGCAATTTCTGTTTCGTTACCATCTTTATCCACTGCAAAGAATTGCACTTTTTCTGAAGGGCCATATAACGCCTTAATGCTGTAGAAGAACAATTGTGGATCAAGGTCTTTATCTTCAATCGTTAATTCTGTAATTGGGTATGGTGTTTGGTTGTTCATTTCAATCAAATACGTACCCATACTATTTTTCGTCATGTCGTGGTTTGAACCTTCGCGAATCTTCAACTTGTTCTCTCCACGTTTCACCGTGAAATTCCCTGGAAGAAGTTGAGGACGCAAGCGAATCTTCACATCATCTTCTGCTGATTTTTGGTCCGCTGGCGTTTCATTAAATGGATGCCAATCTACTTTCACATGATTCAAGTAATAGTCCTTATCGCCAGTTTTAGCTCCTGGGAATTTTAAATATAATTCCAGTTTCGCTAATTGATTCAGCGCATTGGCTTCTTGCATATTGTCTGCTGTGATGGTATACGAAACCGTACCATCCCCATTATCTGTCCAACCTGGATTTTTAGATGCATCAAATTGTGCCGTTCTCGTATTTCCTTGTTCATCCGTATAAGTTGGAAGTGTATCCGTCACGACAATCTTTTCCATGAGTCGGTTTCTTTGATGCCAAGTTCCTTCATGGTTAAAGTCTGCACGGAATTTGAAAAGAACATATTCCGGATTATCGATATAGCCATTTGCATTCGATGTTCCGCCATATTGTCTAGTGCCATCATAGGAATAGTAATCATTTCCTGGAAGCTTCAACACATTCATATCCAATGTTTTCACACGGAAAGTTGCATCTCCTGTGGCTTCTTTAATCACTGTACCGTCTTGATCTTTCCACGATACATTCGCACTGACTTCATATCCTTTAGGGGTCAATCCTTTTTTGAAGTTCATTGTATAAGAGAACGTTACAGAAGTAGTTGAATCGAGCTCTTTCAAATGCACACGAGCAATTCTGTCATTGCCTTCTGTTAAATATTCGACATTTTTAATAAAGCTAGCATTCCCAACTTTAAAAGTATCGATATATTTCCCTTCATAACGAATATCAATGTATGAATCTGTCAGAGTTCCTGTTAACCCTTGCGCATCTAATGCAACTTCTCCCACACGCATTGATAGTGGCCAGTCTTCTGCTCCCGTTGAAGTAGAGATTTTTACGGAGTTTTTCCCTACCGCTGAAGTGTCCCGTTTGTTACGAACACGAGCGACTTCCGTTGTATTCGCCGTAACTTCTGGCGCAACCGTCGTTTCAGATACCTGTTCTGTTGATTGCGACGTTTCAGTAGTAGCTTCCGTACTTGCAGTTGTTGTCTCTTGAGAGGTAGTCGATTCTAACTGTTCTACCGCGACTACACTTGCCGGTAGAGCACTTGCAAGGAATAAGTTCATTAACATCACTAAATGAACAATTCTTGTATATGTTTTTTTCATAGTTTTCTCCTTTAAATTTCGCATTTTAACTCGATTCTATTATAACAATAAAGTTAACATTTGTTAATTTATTTTAAGAATTCTTGTATCCACAAGGTTTGAAGCGACACATCTCATTTTCCCCAATTTCGTTTTCAATCTCCAACAACAAAAAAGAGAGCTTTTTCAAAGCTCTCTTTCCTTATCGTTTATTCTAAAATTAGTCAATTCCAACTTCTTTGCGAACAACATCCGCGATACGTGTAACGTAGTCGTGAACCAGTTCATCTGTTGGGGCTTCTACCATGACACGAACAAGCGGCTCTGTACCACTTGGACGTACAAGAACGCGGCCGTTTCCTGCCATTTCTGCTTCAACAGCATCGATGACTTCTTTAATCGCTGGAACTTCCATCACGCCATTTTTATCGCTCACACGGATGTTCACTAATTCTTGTGGGTATGTTGGCACTTCACTTGCTAATTCGCTTAATGATTTGCCAGTTTGTTTCATCACATTCATTAATTGAATTCCTGAAAGTAAGCCGTCCCCTGTTGTGTTTAAATCAAGGATAACGATATGTCCTGATTGTTCTCCACCGAAGTTGTAGTTGTTTTTACGCATTTCTTCAACAACGTAACGGTCGCCTACAGCTGTTTGAAGGGCAACCATGCCTTCTGCTTCCACCGCTTTATGGAATCCTAAGTTACTCATCACCGTTGATACGATTGTATCTTTGCTTAGCGTTCCTTGGTTCTTGAAGTGTTTACCAAGGATGAACATGATTTTATCGCCATCAACGATTTCGCCATTTTCATCCACTGCGATACAGCGGTCGCCGTCTCCATCGAAGCTTAATCCAAGGTCTGCGCCTGTTTTTTTCACAAAGGCCACTAACGCTTCTGGATGTGTTGATCCAACACCGTCGTTAATATTAACACCATTTGGTTTGTCTCCCATTGTGTGGAAGTCTGTGTCTAAGTCAGCGAATAGACGTGTTAACATTGAAGCCGTTGCTCCATTCGCTCCGTCTAGTGCTACTTTAATTCCAGATAATGAATCCACTGTATTTTGTAGGAATTGGCTGTATTTCAATGTTCCTTCTAAATACTCATCCACTGTTCCTAATGCATCTGTGGAAGGGCGTGGTAATGTATCTTCTTTAGCATCTAATAATGCTTCGATTTGTGCTTCCGTTTCATCCGTTAATTTGAACCCGTCTGAACCGAAGAATTTAATTCCGTTATCTTGTGCTGGGTTGTGTGACGCTGAAATCATAACCCCAGCTACAGCCCCTTGCATACGTGTTAAGTACGCAACACCTGGAGTTGGAATGACTCCAAGTTGCATTACTTCAATCCCTACAGAAAGTAATCCTGCGATTAAAGCATGCTCTAATAATTGGCCTGAAATACGAGTGTCACGCCCCACTAATACGCGTGGATGTGCGTTTCCTTCCGCTTGTTGCAATAAAACGTAACCGCCGTAACGACCTAGTTTAAATGCCAATTCAGGTGTTAATTCTGCATTCGCTACTCCGCGAACGCCATCTGTTCCAAAATATTTCCCCATAGTGTTGTTCTCCTTCACCCGTTATTGGGCTTGTGTTGTTTGTTCTTTTGTGGTTTCTGTCGGTTCTTCTGTTGTCACAGTTTGTGTGGTCGACGCCTCTGTCGCCGTTAGACTGTTCCTTGTCACCGTAATTGTAACCTCGATGGTTTCAGGTGAAATGCTATGCACCCCTGAAGGCAGCGTCAACGTAATTGTTTTAGTTGTCGACTGCGTAATATTGCTCACGTCCACCAATACAGGTATTGCCTTGATTTGGTCTAAGCTCGACTGAGCTCCTAAAATTGTAACTTGCTTAGTAGTAGAATTCAATAAATATGAATAGTTCGATGAAGATCCTGTTGTCGTTAAGACTAATGGAACGGTCTTTTGACTCGATGAAATTGACACGCGAACTTGTACGCGTTCTGGATCAATTTTCACCGCTACCGGTTTTCCTGTTGCATCTAATGCTTGTAATTGAGCCGTAGTCGTATAGTCTGTTTTTGTTCCTTCAGGAATCGCCACATTTGCGACGACTTTATCCACTTGATTTACGATGGATGTTGCTGCTTTCACTGTTACAGTTGCTGGTGAAGCGACTCCTTCGCCGACTTGATAACCATTTCCAACACTTGAAGCATCGGCCTTCACGACAACCGGAACTTCCTTCGTCGTAATCTTTTCGATGTTAATTTCTACCGTTTCTGGAGACACGATTCCATGAACTCCTGTCGGTAATCCTGTCACCTCAAGTGTGATGGTGTGTTTTCCTTCGCCTAATTCTGTTAAATTAGGTGTTTTCACACGATAGGTACCATTGCCTGTTGTGCTTAACAGTAAGCTGCTAGACCCTTCAAGTCGTAAAGCGACTGAATCAGGTAATCCTGTTACGGCATATTCATCACTATTGATATCCACATAGATGGGTACATTCGTAATCGTATTTGAACTTGATTGTGGATTTAATGATGATGAACGCAAGCCTCCATTTGCATCGGTTGCTAACGCGAATAGGAAGATGGTTAAAATAAACGACATCACTAGTAAGAATGATTTACGATTCATCCATTCAGCCATTTGAACGACCTCCTTTGAAGAAGTCACGTACCCAACGAACAATCGTTGGTTCTGCATCTCCTTGGTCTTCAACCACTAGTTGTTCAGATAGAACCTCTACTAATTCGCTTGAACTTAACTCACGGTGTAATTTTTCGCGAATCGCAACGCTGACTTTCCCTGTTTCTTCAGAAATGATAATCGTAATCGCATCGCTCACTTCACTCAGTCCGATAGCGGCACGGTGACGCGTTCCTAATTCTTTCGGAATCATCTTATTCTCAGAAAGTGGCAAGTAGCACGCTGCTGCGGCAATCTTGTAGTCACGAATAATTACTGCCCCATCGTGAAGCGGTGTGTTTGGAATGAAAATATTCGTGATCAACTGATTGGAGATATCTGAATGAATCGGAATCCCTGTATTGATAAACTCTTCCAATGAGTTGCCTTGTTCGATAGAAATCAACGCCCCGATACGACGTTTCGCCATATATTGAATCGCTGTATTCAATTCGGAAATCATGACTTCTGCTTCGTTCGCACTTTCGTATTTACGAGAGAAGAAGTTTGAACGACCGATGTGCTCTAACCCACGACGAATTTCCGGTTGGAAAACAATCAGAGCTGCTACAACTCCCCATTGAATCACGAAGTTCATAATCCAGTCCAAGGTGTTCAACCCAAGGAAGAAACTGAGGAACTTAATTGCTGCGATTACCGCAATTCCCTTCATTAGGTTAATCGCACGAGTTCCTTTAATAATGACTAAAATATTATAGAGTATATACCACACAATCAGAATATCAATCAGATTGCGAAAACTCCCCCATGAAAATAAACTGTCCCAATTTATTTGCATAAAGTTAACCTCTCTTCCACCAATATGTACCTTTCTATTATAGCACAGATAGCCCCTAAACTAAAAAGTGCACGATTATTAATATAACAATAAAAATCAAGTGAGTTAAAACGTAAATGTTCTCACAGAATTCGGAAAATAATCATTTACAAAAACGCTTACATATGTTAACCTGAGCTTGAAATAGCACTACAAAATAACATCCATTCAAAAGGAGGAACTATCATGAAAGACGATCGTAAGGGATATTTTATTGCTGGAGTTTTAGGTTTGCTCACTTATTTTGTAGGAAGCACCATTTACTATTTATTAACTCATTAATAATTTTGTACAACAGATATTTACAACAAGCGCGAGGTTCTAGAAACTTTTTAATCGAAATGGAACTCGCATTGGTACCCATGATATGTATGGAAACTACCTAAGGCCGTAACAGGAGGTCAACTATGTCAGTTTTTACTCTAGGAAATTATACAGTGCATCTAGGCACAGATTTACTTGGGTTTCAGTTACCTGAAGGGTTAAAGATTATATCTTCTCGTACACTTCAAACTTACTTATTTATCCTATATAACTCTGACACAGACAGCTGTGATATTATCAATGGCGGTAACGCATCTTACATTATTCAACACCATCAAATTTTCGTTGAAATAGCGTTTCCTGATGAATTTCAATACATCCTTCACCCTGATTTTGAAGGACACAGTCATCATTTAGGGGGGATAGAATGACATTCCAAAATTTTTTCATTGGAGATTATACAGTTCAAATTCCTCTTTCTTTTGAAGTGATTCATCAAGAAAACGAAGAGCTAATAGTATTAATTCCACCTACTTATCACAGCACTGCACGTATATATATCTGCCCAGAAACTAAACAATTACACTTCACGAATCTCGGATTGATGAAAGTAAGAATTGCGGAAGAAAACATTCAAATAATTCCGTTAAAAAAAGAAGAGTATTCTTTTCTGAATCTGAATCGTGATGCTATTGATTTAATGGAGGAGTAAAAATGGAGACAATAAAATTAGGAACTTATTCTATTCATATCTCACCTAACATCGACACAGTAATGGATATAAGTAATAAAAAACTATTGCTTTGTCATAAGAGTGCGTTAAATACGATTGGATTGCTCACTTATAACGAGCAAACTGACACTATAAAATTTAACTGTCGATGGGCTATCGACTTTGAAATGCATGAAAAAGACATTACAGTCGTGCTGCCAGAAGGACTAGACTAGACTAAAATAAATAAGCTTTCATCTTTTTTAGATGAAAGCTTATTTTCTTTTATGCTGCTTCAATATTTGCAATGTAGTAAGAATAACCACCCGTCACTGCGATTAAAATAATCATAATCATCGTTGCGACAAGAATTGCAACATTATTTCCCATGAAGATTCCTGTAAGCATCATGAGGACACCTGCCACTACAGAAGCAATTCCGAAGAATCTTTGTGTTTTGCGGAAGGCTGCGTCATTGTTTTTAAGCCATGAAGCACGGAATCCAAAGTGTTTTGAATTCTCTTTAATTTTTGGCGCTAGATTTCCGATAAGGATAAAGAATACCCCTAGAATAAATGTTAGGAAGCGACTCATTTGCGCACCTGCTGTCATTCCACCTAGGTATAACCAGAATTGGAAGTACGCAATGACGTTCAATAACAATAAGAGAATCCAGCTAATTGAGCGAGCCGTTCTTACATTGCCCCCTGTTAGTTTTGGAGATGAGCTTGCAACACGAATCGCAAACCCAAGAATCGCTACAAGAATTGGGAAGAGGAAGATTGAGAATCTACTTGCCGTTGCCGTCACATTTCCCGCCAAGTCCATACGCGATACAATCGTTTCAGGTAAGAACCATACCACAAAGAGTGATACAACGAGTGGTGCAAACATCAATGCGAGATAGGCATATTTTTTAAATTGTTTTACTTGTTCCATGTTATTTTCCCCCAATAATTTGATTGATCCATACAATCGCTTCGTCTAGTACGGTCAAATTCAATTCATAATAAATAAAGTTTTTATAGCGTGTTTCATAGATTAAATCAGCGCTTTTTAGCTTTCTAAGGTGATAGGATAAGGCTTGCGGCGTCATCCCAATCATCGTGGCAAGGTCACCGGTATTTGTCTTCCCTTTTCGCAGGATTTCCAAAATCTGGCGACGCGTTTCATCAGAAAGAGCGGCCATTACTTCGTTCACTGCCATGATCTCATCTTCTTTCTATTTAAATTTATCTTTAATTAGAGTATACTCCTGCGATTCATAAAAAGCAATAGTTATTTAAAAATATTTTTTAATAACTTTGCGTGTAAAAGATGATACCTTCGCTTCCTTACGGATTGCCCCCTTACTAAAATAACACTTTTTTTATATATTTTTCAAAAAATAAAAATAATATATTTTATAGATGAATCTTTTTAGCATTTTTCTTTAAGAAAGCCTTTACATCGTTTAGTTTAGTACGTATAATCAAAAACAAGGGGGAGATATAAATGAAAATTTTTAAAAATAAATACTTTTGGATAGGTTTAGTACTCTTTTTTATAATCTATGGACAGATTAATAAACCAAGCGCTACTAAACAAAACACTGTAGAGTCTACACAACAAACTAGCACTAGCTCTACAACAGACACTAAAAAGCAAGTTGCAGCCTCTTCGGAGAAACCTACAACTCAGCAGCAACCAACCACTGTAACATCTACAACTGAGCAACCTACTACCCAAGCAAAGGTGCCTAAAGAATTTAAAAACGCTCTAGCCAAGGCGAAATCATATGCACAACTTATGTCAATGTCAAAACAAGGAATTTATGATCAACTAACTTCTGAACACGGAGAAAAGTTTCCAGCAGAAGCTGCTCAATACGCTATCGATAATCTTCAATGGGATTATAAAGAAAATGCACTAAAAAAAGCAAAACAATATCAAGATATGATGAATATGTCTACTGATGCTATTAAAGATCAACTAATTTCTGAACATGGAGAAAAGTTTACTGTTGAAGAAGCAGAATATGCTATTGAACATCTAGAATAACTCAATATAATCACTTTATTTTATCCAATTTCAAATAACAAATAACCCTGAAGCATAATATATGCTTCAGGGCTATTTTATGTTAAATATACATTCACTAAAAAATATTACTTAATTTTGCAAACTCTTCAATCGTCAGTGTTTCTGCACGTCTAGATGGGTCAATCCCTGCAGCTTCTAGCACAGCGGCTAAGCTTTCTTTTGTATGGCTATTTCCAACGTAGGCTTTGGCTAAATTATTCCATAGCGTTTTACGACGTTGTACGAAACTGTTTTTCACGAGTGCGAAGAATTGAGCTTCGTCTTTTACTTCCACGAGTGGTTTCTCGCGACGTTTTAACACCAAAATCGCAGAATCCACATTCGGAGCTGGATTGAAGACCGTCTTCGGCACGATAAATCCGATACTCGCTTCGCAGAAATATTGAATCGCAATCGTGAGCGAACCGTACGCCTTCGAATTTGGCTCGGCGGTCATTCGTTGAGCCACTTCTTTTTGCATCATCATCGCAAACCCATCGATTGGCAATTTCGATTCCAATAAGTTCATAATGATTGGCGTTGTAATATAGTACGGCAAATTGGCAACGACTAATAACGGCTCGTTGATGTCGAAATGCTCTCCAATCACTTGCTCTAAGTCGACGTCCAAAATGTCGCTATGAACGACCATTACATTATCGTATGGGGCCAATGTTTCATCGAGCACTGGCAATAAACGGCCATCGATTTCAAACGCCAGCACTTGTTTGGCTTCTCTTGCTAGACGTTCGGTCAACGCACCAATCCCTGGTCCGATTTCAATGACGTTTGTCGTTTTGTCGACTCCCGCCACTTCTAGCATACGCGTTAAAATATTCGGTTCAATCAGGAAGTTTTGCCCTAGACTCTTCTTTACCGTTAGCCCATGACGTTCCATAATCTCGCGCGTTCTTTTCGGCGTCGCGATATCCTTTATTTCATTCATGTTTGTCCCCATTTTCTAAGACAGCCTCGAGTGCCGCCCTTAATTGTTCTTCTGTAATACCAAATAATTGTAATCTTTTCGCAAACTGTTTTCCATTCGTATGGCCAATTTTTAGAAAATCCGCCACCTTTTGACGCCTTGTTGCTGAATCCGGTCGTCCGATAAACCCAAGCGCCATCAGTGTTGATTGCGAAATCACGGGCTTCCCAGGTTCTGTTGAAATCTCATGCACCGATTCGAGCGCTCGCTGAATAGATGCGGTACTCGCGTGTTCCACTCCAAGGCTCTTATGATTGTCTTTTCTGACGGCTTCCTCGCGTTCGATAAAGGCATGCTTCACGCCAGGTACGCGCTCTTGGATAATATTTCGAATACGAGTTCCAGGATAATCAGGGTCCGTAAATACAATTACTTCACGCGTTTGCAGCGCCTTTTGAATGAGCGCAATCGTTTCTTCGTCAATCGCAGAACCGTTTGTTTCAATCGTCTCGATATCCGGATAGATTTCTCTCAAGCGTCTTGTATCGTCTCGCCCTTCTACGACAATGACTGGATTCATAACAAGCCTCTTTCTTCCATGCGGAATAGCTTGATGGCATTTTGTGTTGTTTGAGATGCCACTTCTTCCCAAGCAAGGCCGCGTTCTTTGGCAATCGTTTCAACCACATAGCGCGTATAGCCGGGTTCGTTTCTCTTTCCACGGTAAGGCACCGGAGCTAAATACGGCGCATCGGTTTCCACTAACATACGGTCGAATGGGACTAATTTTGCACATTCACGAACTTGCGGCGCGTTTTTAAACGTCGTCACCCCGCTAAAGGAAATATGCATGCCTAAGTCTAAGAAACGTTTCATAAATTCCACATCGCCATTATAACTATGCATAATCCCCCCGATATCTTGAATGCCTTCTTCTTTTAGAATCTTGTAGCAATCCTCGGTCGCATCGCGGTTATGAATCACAATCGGCAATTTCATTTCTTTGGCAATCGCAATTTGGCGACGGAACACCTTGTCCTGTTCCTCGGGCGTTGAATCTTTCCAATAATAATCCAGACCCATTTCCCCCATCGCAACTACTTGCGGATGCGTCAAACGTTCCTGTAGCCATTCTTCGATTTCAATATTGTATCGATAAGCTTCAGTTGGATGCCATCCGATAATCGAAACCACTTCTTTAAACTCTTCGCTAAGTTCCAGGCTACGTGTAATCGTGTCCGTATCGAATCCCACCACCGCAAAGCGCGTCACTGCTAGCTCCTTTGCACGCGCGATGACCTCTTTTTCTTCTCCTTCAAACACAGATACATTTAAATGCGTATGCGTATCAAAAATCATAATTTCGCCTCTTATCTTGTTGCGCCATTTAAGAATGGGTTTGTAGCAATTTCATCTTTTAGCGTTGTTGGTTCCCCGTGTCCTGGGAAAATCACTGTTTCAGCAGGTAATGGCAATAAATACTTATGGATGCCTTCCATTAACTCTTTATGGCTTCCGTATGGGAAATCACTACGTCCAACGCTGCCTTTAAACATCACGTCCCCACCGATAACGAATCCATTTTCTCGGAAAATGAAGATTGTTCCACCAGGAGAGTGCCCTGGAATATGGGCTAATTCTGGTTCAAAGCTTCCGATTTTCCATTTGCCCATTTCTTTAGGGAAATAACCATCCGCTGGCTTCACTGTAATATTTTCGCCAGAGTAGTATGAGCGGTTCAATTCAGGATCGTGTAAGAATACTTTTTCCAACTCGTTCATATACATTGGAATATGGTACTCTTCACGAAGCGCATCAACGGCTCCGATGTGGTCTCCGTGCGCATGTGTTAACACAATCGCTACTGGCTTTAATCCTTCTTCTTTAATCAGCTCTTTAATATCCTCGGCTTGTGCACCTGGGTCAAAAATCACTGTTTCTTTATTCTCATCAATTAAAAAGTAGACATTTTCTTCCAAACGTCCTACTGGAATGCTTAATAACTCCATTTGTATTCCTCCTTTAAGTCTCCTCTTAACTCTACATAAAATAGTGAGTTCTTGCAATCAAAAAACGCCCAAGCATCACGCCCGGACGTCTGTTGATTAATCATTGATTAATTTTTTCAAATCGATGGCTTTGTTTAATGCCGTCATCAACGGAATACCCGCTAATAATACGACGATTTCACCAAAGAATGTTTCACCATAGCTTAACCAGAATGGTAATTCTAGCGCTAAGTTCAATTCAATCGCTACTAAGAAAATCATCACACTGAAGACACCTGCTAAAACAAACATACGTGTTTTAACATCTTTCACTGATTTGAAGATCAATGCGCTGATAGCGAATGAAACAATAGAATGTCCTAATCCGAATACTAAGTCATACCAACCTAGACCAGACGCTGACATAAATACTGAGTTGACAAGTAATACACCGGCAACCACACCGATTCCGTATTTTCTGTCAAAAGCGAATAAGTGGTTTAGCATTTCTGCGATACGGAATTGAATATTTCCAAATGACATAAATGCTGTTAATGATGTAACGACCACATATAGCGCTGCGACGATTGCGTTAATGACAATCAATTTTGTTTTTTTATTTTGCATGTTACTGCCTCCTAGTTTTTTTATTGAGGGATGGTTTCGAACCTCATCGGCAAAAAAATCGCCACGAGTTATTGTACTACAAACCGTTTCAGATTGGTAGTCATAGCATTAAAAAATAGAGCAACTGAATGATTTTCCAGTTGCTCCATGCTTTCTTACCATTTTTCTCTTCCTACAGGTTCAAATAATGTTACCTTTTCGGCTGTAGGTTCTCCCTCATACTCTGCAAACAAGTCTTGAATGGTTACTTCTTCATCCTTAAAGTCATTCATTTCGTTCTTTTTTAAATCATCCATTACTCAAACCTCCTTTTTCGCCTTTATCTTACCATAAAAGCTGTCACCCTTCTCCAATATAGTCTTTGAATTTCTTCTTGCACCGCTTGTGAGCTCCCTTGATGGACGTGACCGATTTATCGAAATGGTCCGCCATCTCCTCAAAGGTCGCACCGTCCAATACTCCTAAAAATACATCTCTTTCAAAGCGGGAAAGGTGGTGGAAATATTCCTCCGCCTCTTCATGCAAAAGCACTTGCCGCTCGCACGAATCCACCGATGCCGAGAGTAATGCGAGTTCCGCCTTTTCTCCGCGAACGACTAACTCATGGGGGATGAGCCGCTGCCGGTGTTCCCTACGCAGGCACTCCACCGCTAGATTTTTTAAGCAGCGCTGGTAATAGCCGGCAAACGAGACGGCATGATTCTCATCGTATTTATGCACCGCCCGAAGCATCATGATACGGGCTTCTTGCGCAAAATCGTCTTGATCCATTTCATGAAAAAAATAATGGTGATGAATGCTCATAATCAATGGGTCAAAACGCCGCAATAATTCGGTGATTGCTTCCTCTTCATCCTCCTTTGCTAAATGTACAACCTCTGCTAACCCTTTTTCTTCCATAAATTATCCTCCTATTTTAGTGTCAGCTCTAGTATATCCGCGTAAATACACAAAAAACCTTGTCTTTATCATAGAAAAACAAGGTTAAAGATGAATTGTTCGAATAGTTTGTTTTGAAAAGCCAACATCGGATAAATTCCTGTCCCGTATTCAAAAAACAATAAGGCCTATTCCTTTTCTCCGACCTTCTTGAAATAATGAACGCCATACGTTTGGAAGAAATCGACTTTCAATTGTACAAATCGTTTCAAATCGCGTAATAACTGATATAACTGCGCACGTTTTTCGAACTCACAACGCGTTTGTGGCAGTGGTCGTTCGCGAAAATGTTCCAACAAGTCTTCAATGTCATCGATTAATTGACTCGCCGTATTTTGTTCCGCCAACTGCTGTGCGGTCTGTTTAAACATCCCCGACAGAATCGCCATCTCTTCTCCGTCCCAGCAGAACTCGTTTAAGTTAGCAGCCATGATTTCCAAGAGCTTGCTTTGATCGCGGCGCATTTCGAAATATTGATAATCGTAAGTCACTTCTTTGGTTAAATGATTTTCCTCTTCGAGTCGTACATACGAACGTGCCTCAATCAGTTTTTCCTTCAACAACTGAAGCACTTCGCCATCATTTTTTCCATTTCCAATCGTCAGAAATCCTGACATCTTCAAGAGAACTTCACGCATTTTATCTTCAATTTCTTCTCGGACACGTTCGATTTCTTGGTGATACGACGGCATATACCAGTTCAGTAAAATCGCAACGCCAGCCCCAATGGTGACAAGCAAGAGTTCATTGACGAAGAGGTTGAAAGTGAGTTGTTGCTGCGTCCAAAGGTGAATCACAAGGACGGTACTCGGAGCTACGCCGATATCCACTTTTAAGAGATATGCTAAAGGAATGTAGCAAAGTAGATACAACCCGAAACTCGTCACGTCAAATCCAAAAACAGCGAATATCCCCATTCCGATTACAAGCGCCAAAACGGCTGCCGCTAGCCTTTGTCCTGTAGCCGCAAGCGAAACTTTCTTCGTATCCATAACACTGAGAATCGCAATAATGGCTGCCGCGGATGGCGTCGTTAAGTTCAGTGCCTGTGCCACGAGTAGCGCCACAAACGCCGATACAATGACCTTTGCAATTTTAAGCTTCATGCCTTTCTCCTTTCGACACTTTGTCTTTTGTGATGCGATGCCCCTCAAGAGCAAGCAGCGCGCGTTTTCGCTCCACGCCTCCAGCGTAGCCTGTTAATGCTCCTGTTGTTGCTACTACACGGTGGCATGGTACAAAAAGACTGATTGGATTTCTTCCGATGGCTGTTCCCACCGCACGCGAAGAAGTCTTTCGCCCTAGCTTTTCGCCGACACGTTCGGCCAACTCTTTATACGTCCACACGGTTTGATAGGGGATTTCTGTTAACACGTCCCACACGGCTTTCTGGAAGGATGTCCCTCCCACGAATGCAATCGGTACGGTTGAAACCACATCGTCTTCTCCTTGGAAATAGTCCTCAAGCGCCGTTTTCACATTCTTCCACAACGGCAACGAATCGTCCCATACAGGATTTTCCACAAAGGCGCACTCGTATTTTTGCCCTTCAAACCATAATCCCGTCAACGACTGCCCGTCACTGGATGCAATGATGGTTCCTACTGGTGTTTCTATTCTCGTTAAAACCGCCATGGCGCACTCCCCTCGTTTTTCATTACAAATCTATTTTTCTATTATATAATATTTTCTATCGAATGAAATAGGAAAGGAGCACTTTCATGCTCATTAACGAAGCCGTTTTACATATTTTAGATAAAAATTCAGGAAACTTACTCTTATCACAGGCCCCACTGCAACTGGGCGACCCATTTCTCATTGAATACATTACAAAACTCGTGGATAAAATCAAAAAAGGTGACCCACATATCGGTCAATTGGCTGCGGACGAACCGCTTCTTGGGTATCTTGCAGACGAAGGGATTTCCTTCTTAGAAAAGACACAGCAGTTATCCGATAAACTCTTTGCTCTTATTGCTCCAGCAGAAGAAATCGGAGCTGCAGACTACTTATTCTTTACAGGAACAAGCGATACAGGTGGCACACTTTTTGGAATGATTCGCCTCGATTACAGTTCAAAAGTCACTCACTTTGTCGACTACGAAGGCGAAGCCGTTAGCAATACCATCTTGCAAAATCACGCAATTTTACCAAACGCGACGCAAAAACCTTCGGAAGCGTTTATCGTAGATTTATCGAACGGAAACTACCACTTAATCGAGAAAAAAGTGGTAATCGAAGGTCAAAAGACTGCTTATTTCTCTGAAAAATTCTTAGAAATCACGGTGCCAGTCACAACGAAAGAACAAATCAAGGAAATCAAAAAAACGGTCACTCATATCGCGAAAAAACACGACGAGGAACCGTACAAAGCGCTGGCAACGACGCAACAAGCTATCTTCCACCAGCTCGAAGAACAGGACGAAATCGATGCCGCAGCCATCTTCGACAAGGTGTTCGAGGAAAAACCGCTCGCACGTGAAGCCGCACAGTTGGCCATCACCGAAGAACGCGTTCCAGAAAAAATCGCCGTAACGAACGTGCCAAAATACGAACGCAAATATAGCAAGCAAAAATTTAAACTCGACAACGGAATCGAAATTACCATCCCAAGTGAAATCTATGAAAACAAGGAAATGGTCGAATTCATCAACAATCCAGACGGCTCTGTTTCGGTACTCATCAAAAATATCGAAAGTATCTTAAATAAATTTAATGCGTAACATCAAAAAGCTGCCTTCTCACTTTTCATGAGCAGGCAGCTTTCTTTTGATTATTTAAATTCTTTCCAATCCATCTTTGTTAAATCGATGGTATCTTCTTTTTTCAACCCTAGGTCTTCGAGTTTGAACTCCATTTTTTCGAATTTCAAAGCATTTACAAGCGTTAAATCTGCTCCTTTTGGCTCCAGTTTGAACACTTTAGCATCTCCATTTCCTGTTCCAGACAAGAATTCAACTGTGTAGAGCAATCCGCCTTTGAAGAAACTAAAGGCACTTCTAGCTCCACCCGCTTCGGCAACGTAACTTTGATGCAAGATTTTTGGAGTCTTGCCATCTAAGTAGTACGCCACGACCGTGAATGGTTTGCCGTTTGCAGTATGTCCGATAAACAATTCATCCACTCCATCGTCGTTGATGTCATAGAATAAATATTGCAGCGACTCTTTTTGCTTATTCAAGCTGTTTGCCGCCCAATAATCTAGCGGTACATTGAGTTTTCCAGCCACATCAGCGCCCAGTTCTTTTACAGTTCGGATATCTTCGAAGACTTTCGCGTACAATTCTTTGTTATCTGGTTTAGGCGCAACCGTTGTCGTAGTCTCAGTCGTTGGAGCTGCCGTTGTAGCAGCTTTCGTCACTTGAGACTTCTCGGCTCCTGCGTCCTTCGTCTGTCCATTTCCACAAGCACCTAATACAAGCGCTAGTAGCGTCATCATTCCTAAGTGAACTCTTTTCATCGTTCTTCCTCCTTTGGTTATAATGGCTTCTTCAATGGAAGACCCGGTTTTCTTGGATATTTATTCGGTGTTTCCTTCGTCTTTAAAATCGTAACAACATGACGGTTTCCGCCTTCATATGGTAAGTCGAAAGAGACGTCCCCTTCTACTTTCCCACCAAGAATCGCGATCGCTTTTTTCGCTTCTTCCAACTCCACTTCTGTATGCGCGGCTTTTAACGCAAGGAAATACCCCTGCTTTTTCACGAGCGGCATGCAAAATTCGCTCAATACACTGAGTTTGGCAACGGCACGAGCAGTCACCACATCAAACGATGCACGGAAATCTTTATTTTGCCCAAAGGTTTCAGCGCGGTCATGGAAACACTGCACATCCTTTAACCCAAGTGTCTCCACTAATGTATTCAAGAAGGTAATACGTTTATTCAACGAATCCACAATCGTCACCTTCAAGTCTGGGAAGACGATTTTTAACGGAATACTTGGAAATCCTGCACCCGCACCCACATCGCAAAGTGTTTGGCCCGTCAATTCGTGGTGGAATCCAAGCGCCAATGAATCATAGAAATGCTTCAAATACACGCCTTCTTCATCCGTAATCGCCGTCAAGTTCATCTTCTCATTCCATTCCACTAATAGATGGAAATATTGGTCGAACTGCTTCTTTTGTACATCTGATAATGTAATCCCATGCACTTCTTGGAGTCTTTGATAAAATTCTTCTGGTTTCATACGCGCCTCCTTATTCTTGCACTTTCGCGATCTTTCCTTGTTCGATATAGACCATCAAGATCGATACGTCGGCTGGGTTCACCCCACTAATACGGCTCGCTTGCGCAATTGTTTCTGGTTGAATTAACTTCAAACGTTGACGCGCTTCTGTCGCAAGTCCATTAATCGCATCATAGTCGATATTAGCTGGAATACGTTTGGCTTCCATGCGTTTTAATTTCTCCACTTTTTCAATCGCTTTGGCAATATAGCCTTCGTATTTAATCGAGATTTCTACTTGTTCTTTCACTTCACGAGAGACTTCCACCGTTTCTCCGGCAAAGCCTACTAATTCGTCATAGCTTAACTCTGGACGTTTCAACAAGTCGCTTAGAAGGATGCCGTCTTTCAATTCCGCAGATCCTTTTTCTGCCAAGAACGCTTGTAATTCAGCGGTTGGCTTCAAGCGAATCGATTGCATACGTTTGATTTCGGCTTCAATCGCTTCTTGTTTTGCTTGGAAGGCGGCATAACGTTCGTCGTCAATCAATCCAAGTTCGCGTCCTTTTTCTGTTAAACGTAAATCGGCATTGTCATGACGAAGTAAGAGACGATATTCCGCACGAGAAGTCAATAGACGGTAAGGTTCTGTCGTTCCTTTTGTAACCAAGTCGTCCACCAATACGCCGATATACGCGTCGCTTCGGCCAAGAATAAATGGCTCTTCTCCGCGAATCTTACGCACGGCATTAATCCCAGCGTAGAGCCCTTGCCCTGCCGCTTCTTCGTATCCACTCGTTCCGTTCATTTGTCCGGCAGTAAATAAGTTTTGGACTAGTTTTGTTTCAAAAGTATTTTTCAATTGGTGCGGCACGACCACATCGTACTCGATGGCGTAACCCGTACGCATCATCTCCGCATTTTCCAACCCTTCCACGCTACGAATCATCTTGATTTGCACGTCTTCTGGAAGAGAAGTCGACAGCCCTTGAATATACACTTCTTCCGTATTTTCCCCTTCTGGCTCTAGGAAAATTTGGTGACGCGGCTTGTCGCTGAAACGAACAATCTTATCTTCAATCGATGGGCAGTAACGCGCGCCGACCCCTTCTACAATCCCTGTAAACATCGGTGCACGGTGTAAGTTCTCACGAATCGTTTCATGAGTCCCTTCGTTCGTATACGTTAACCAGCAAGGAATTTGGTCGTAGCGGTAGTCTTCGTCTTTGGATGTAAAACTAAATAAGTTCGGCGTATCGTCCCCTGGTTGAATTTCTGTTTTACTATAATCAATCGATGAGCCTTTGATACGTGGCGGAGTTCCTGTTTTGAAACGCGCCAATTCGAAGCCTAATTCGAGTAAGTTCTCTGATAATTTAATCGATGGTTGAGAGTTATTGGCTCCTGATGAATATTTCAATTCACCGATAATAATTTGACCACGAGAAGACGTTCCAGCCGTTAAAACAACCGCTTTTGAACGGTAAATGGCACCTGTATTCGTGATAACCCCTTTACATACGCCATCTTCCACAATCAATTCTTCCGCAATTCCTTGGCGTAAATCCAAGTTTTCTTGCTTCTCGATTGTCTTCTTCATTTCTTGCGCGTATAAATGCTTATCCGCTTGCGCACGTAAGGCACGTACGGCAGGTCCTTTCCCAGTGTTGAGCATACGCATTTGAATATACGTTTTGTCGATGTTGCGACCCATTTCGCCCCCAAGAGCGTCGATTTCACGCACCACTACCCCTTTGGCAGGTCCTCCTACAGATGGGTTACATGGCATGAAGGCCACCATTTCTAAGTTCATTGTCAGTAATAATGTTTTTACGCCCATACGTGCACTCGCTAGCGCCGCTTCACTGCCGGCATGTCCTGCACCGACGACAACTACATCATAATTTCCAGCTTCGTAAGTTGTTACCATAGTCTCTCCTTTACTTTCTTTCTCCATAAAATTCTACTTTGTGACTAACATATTCGCCTGCTTCATAATTAAACTTCGCAGAAAAGAACGGTTCATTCCCTAAAATCCACTCTAGGAAAATGCGGTCCCCTTCCCAAGACGGTTTCTGAAGGATTTCATCGTAAGGCACCCATTCCAGCGTCCCTTCTGGCGAATCAATCAGCTCTCCTGAAAACTCCGTCACCCGAAAAACATACGTATACCAATCGTGTCCTGGGGTGAATTCTGGGAAGGTGATGATTCCTTTCATCTCCATCTTTGTTGCCTGTAGTCCTGTTTCTTCAAAAATTTCACGCACGGCACATTCTTCCGGAGTCTCTGCTGCTTCGAGTTTGCCACCAACGCCAATGTATTTGCCCTCATGGACATCGTTTGGCTTTTTGTTGCGTAATAACAGTAAGAAATCTTTTCCATTATCGATATAGCAGATTGTCGCTAGCTTCGTCATCAGCTTTCCTCCTTGTGCCTTTCGTTGAAAGAGTGATAACTTCAATTCTTTACAGATGCGCCCGAACCTTAGGGAACATCACAGCGCTCGAATAACGAGCGTTCACTCGTTCTATTGTTCTGTCTTAGCAAAGAGATAAAACGGAAATTCTTTTGGATTCTATAGTAGCAGTAATGGGGAATAGCAACCAATGTGAATTACTGACTCTAGGGTGTACCCCGTAGAGTCAGTTTGAAGCTTGGTAGGAATTGAGACGTAAGGCTCAATCCGATGCCCCATTACCGCTACTATGAAGATATCCGTAAAGAATTGAAGTTTTAGCTCTATTTACCCAAGCAGAACTGGCTGAACAATTGTGTTAACAGCTCGTCTTGAACAGTGTCACCTGTGATTTCTCCTAAGAGATCCCAAGCGCGGGTAAAATCGATCTGGATTAAATCAACAGGCATGCCCATGTCGACCCCATTCGCCACCTCTTGCAGCGCTTGTTCTGCCTTTTCCAGAAGCGCAATATGACGCGTGTTCGATAAGTACGTTGCGTCGCGCTCGTTCATTTGCCCTTGGAAGAAGTAATCGGCAATCTTTTCTTCCAATTGGTCGATGCCTTCTTTCTTCAGCATTGACGTTGTGACAATCTCACTGTCTGTCGCGAATTCTTTGACCTTGTCCATGTCGATTTTCGTTGGCAGGTCTGTCTTATTTAATAAAATAATGCGTTTGAAGTCTTTTGTTTGTTCTAATAAGCGGAGGTCTTCGTCCATCAACTCTTCGCTTTGGTTTAAAATCAAGAGTACGAAATCCGCTTCATTTAAGGCTTTACGGCTTCGTTCCACCCCGATACGTTCAACGACGTCATCTGTTTCACGAATGCCGGCCGTATCAATCAGTTGGAGCGGCACGCCACGAACATTCACGTACTCTTCGATGGTGTCACGAGTCGTTCCCGCGATATCCGTTACGATGGCCTTTTCCTCGCGTAATAACACGTTCAACAGACTCGATTTCCCTACGTTTGGGCGTCCAACGATGGCTGTCTTCAAGCCGTCACGCAAGATTTTTCCTTGGCTTGCGGTATTTAGCAATGCGCGAATGCCTTGTGAGACTTGCTCCGTCTTCTCGCGCAACAGTTGCAAGGTCATTTCTTCCACGTCGTCGTATTCCGGATAGTCGATATTCACTTCCACTTGCGCTAAGGTGTTTAAGATTTCTTGTCGTAAATTCTGAATCAACTTCGAGAGTTCTCCGTCGAGTTGGCGCATCGCCATTTGCATCGATTTATCTGTTTTGGCACGAATCAAATCCATCACGGCTTCCGCTTGCGATAAGTCGATACGGCCATTCAAGAAGGCTCGTTTGGTAAATTCACCAGGCTCGGCCAGGCGTGCTCCCATACGAAGAACGAGTTGCAAGATGCGGTTAATCGCCACAATCCCACCGTGACAGTTGATTTCCACAACGTCCTCACGCGTAAAAGTCTTTGGCGCGCGAAGCACCGTCACCATCACTTCATCAATGACTTCATCGTTCTTTGGATCCACGATATGCCCATAGTGAATCGTATGACTTGGCTGTTCTTTTAATCGTTTGTCTTTCAATCGATACACTTCGTCGGCAATGCGAATCGCATCATCCCCACTAATACGGACAATCCCGATAGCCCCTTCGCCAGGCGCCGTTGAAATCGCCGCAATTGTATCAAATTCTGTCTGCATACTATCCCTCACTTCCGTTTCATTGCACAAAAAAAGTGCACACTCCACCCCTTCCTTTTCTAGGGTGGCTCGCACTTTGACTGCTAACCGATATTCTCAAAGAGATTATACACTATTTTCCTTAGAATTCATAGGCAGAAAGGCAGATTGGATAAATTCCTAGCGTTTTTTATTTTCTTTTTAAAAATCTACACTTCTCGTTGCACTCTTTCTCAAAACAAGATACAATTTTCCTATGAATATAAAGGAGGATTCCTATGACAGTAGAACATCCATTTAACAAAATCGTAGAAGGCATTGCAGTTTCTGATATTCGTCAATTCGACGCAGAAGTTTCTACAATTCCTGGCATTATCAAATTAACTCTTGGAGAACCAAATTTTGACACACCTGAGCATATTAAAGAGGCGGCTATCCAAGCGATTAAAGACAATCACTCACACTACACACCAAACTCAGGGATTCCTGAATTACGACAAGCTGCGGCTGAGTATTACAACAAGAAATTTAATTTCAATTACACGGCAGACCAAGTCATCACAACAATCGGGGCAACGGAAGGGATTAACGCTAGCTTACAAGCCATCTTAAACCCTGGCGACACAGTGATCGTGCCAACACCAGTCTTCCCGCTATACTTGCCAATCACATTGGTGAACCAAGGGAACTTCATTACGGTGGATACAAGTAACGACGGATTCGTTTTAACAGCGGACAAATTACGCGAAACCATCGAAGCAAACCCAGATAAAAACTTCAAAGCGGTGGTTCTTGTATACCCAAGTAACCCAACAGGCGTAACTTACTCTAAAGAACAATTAGAAGACTTAGCCGAAGTCATTAAAGAGCACCAACTATGGGCGCTTTGCGATGAAGTATACGCTGAATTAACATACGACAAGACTCACTACTCTCTTGCGAACATTTTACCGGACCAAACGATTGTCATCACTGGTTTATCAAAATCACACGCAATGACAGGATGGCGTATCGGATTCATCTTAGGGCCAACACACTTCATGAACGAAGTCGTAAAAACTCACCAATACATGGTGACAGCTCCAACAAGCTTTGCGCAATACGGAGCGCTTGCGGCGATGTTACACGGCCAAGATGACTGCGCGAAAATGATGGTGGAATATAGCGAACGTCGTGACTATCTTGCGGCTGAGTTGAAGAAACTTGGCTTCGAAGTAGCAAGTCCTGACGGAGCATTCTACTTATTCGCTAAAATTCCTGCAAAATGCGGCACTGACTCATGGGCATTCGTTCGTGACCTTGCTCCAAAGGCAAAAGTAGCGCTCATTCCAGGAGTATCTTTCGGACCTGGTGGCGAAAGCTATGTTCGTTTCAGTTACGCTGCTTCAATGGAAAACTTAAAAGAAGTTGTTGCTCGTTTAACAACTTACTTAGCAAATATCTAAAACTATGAAAGGCGAAAAAGACCATATATGGTCTTTTTCGCCTTTATAGCTTATATACTATATCGTTTTTATTTTAAAAAATGCAGAGGAAGAACACGCAATTACCATATATGGTAATTGCGTGTTCTTTCTTTCTGAAACTTTTTTCATTTCCTATTGTAATAAACTATTCGACTTGATAAAAACTGTACTTAGCATTCGATGGTGAATCAAATAAAAGAGCTAAAAATTATCATATATGATAATTTTAGCTCTTTTCCTTATTTCCAAATACTGTCGATAAAAGTGTCGCGACCTGAAAGTCCGCGGTAACGTTTATAATGTTCTGGATCCTTCTTGTAGAAATCTTGATGATATTCTTCTGCAGGATAGAAAGTGCTTGCAGGCTCGATTTTTGTTACGATATCTTTTTTGAATCGTCCGCTCGCTTGCAAGGCTGCTTTTGAAGCTTCCGCAATCTTTCTTTGTTCCTCGGAATGATAGAAGATAACTGGGCGGTATGAATCTCCACGGTCCACGAATTGTCCCATTGCATCCGTTGGGTCCGTTTGTTGCCAGTAGACTTCTACGAGTTTTTCATAAGGGAATACTTCTGGGTCGAACGTGATTTGCACGGCCTCTGTATGTCCTGTTGTTCCGCTACACACTTCCTTGTATGTCGGATTTTCTTTGTGGCCGCCTGTGTATCCTGAGACAACAGACTCGATTCCTGGTTGGCTGTCAAATGGCTTCACCATGCACCAGAAACAACCTCCTGCAAATGTAGCAATTTCTTTTGCCATGTGTATTCCTCCTACTCTTGTTCCGGGTTCAACGAAACATCTTCCCCGAAAATGCGCATCTTAATCGCGACACCTGTTCTTGTGCCTGCCAATCCACCGAGTCCCGTTTCACGGAGTTCTCGTGGCATTCTCACCCCGATACTGCGCATCGCTTCGATGGTTTCATCGGCTGGAATCACGTTTGTAATTCCCGCAAGCGCCATGTCTGCGGCAATCAAGGCATTTCCTGCACCAATCGCGTTCCGCTTCACGCACGGTACCTCTACAAGACCGGCTACAGGGTCACAAACGAGTCCTAGTAAGTTTCCGAGCGCTGTCGCAAAGGCTTCGGAACTCTCTTGCGGCGTTCCACCAGCTGCTTCAACGGCTGCAGCTGCGGCCATCGCGCTGGCACTTCCGACTTCGGCTTGGCATCCACCTGTCGCCCCGGCAATCATCGCGTTATTGGCTACGACCATCCCAAAGGCTGCCGAAGTAAAGAGGAATCGAACTTGTTGTTCATGGTTCAAGTTCATTGTATCGGCAATCGAGAACACAACGCCCGGTAAGGTTCCACTCGCTCCTGCTGTTGGAGTCGCACACACAAGACCCATTGCTGCGTTCACTTCATTTGTTCCAAGCGCGTATTGTACCCCCGCTAGAATACTATCGCCCGACAATGTTTTCCCACGTTCACGATATTTCTTCATCTTCAACGCATCGCCACCCGTTAAGCCTGTTGGAGAGAACACACCCTCTCCTTCCACGCTTCGTTCAACGGCGTTCTTCATCGTTTGTAAGTTTTTTTCCATTTTCTCCCAGATGTACTCACGACTTTGCTGGGTCATTTCCATTTCTTGTTCAATCATGATTTCCGAAATGGGCTTCTTTTGTTCTGTTGCTAATGCTACCAATTCTTTAATGGTCGAAAACATTGCAAACTTCCTTCCTTATCATCACGCAAACATATAGATGTCATGCGTTTTTCTTAATGTTTGTATTTGTTCTTTTAATTCTGGGGATAATAAATCAGCAAGCTCATATCCCATCATTTGGCTATCTTCTGTCATTTCCACTCGTTGTTTTGAAATGGTAATGCCATGCTCATGTAGTAAATTGTAGAGAACAGGCATTTCCCCGAGAGAAACCACTTCAAGTAAAACCGGAAGCGGACCTGAAAGATCCATCTTAAAGCCATCCACCTCGATGTACTTCACTTCCACTGCTCCGCCACCAACAGAGGTCCCAATGAGGCGAATCGTACGTTTCTCGTCGCTCAAGGTCAAATCCGCAGTATTGGCGTGATTCACAGGGCTTGGTTCTTTTCGCTCGACAAATTCAATATGCATCCCTTGGGATACAGCAATCTCAACGGCACGCGGCACGCGCTCGTCATCTGTCGTAAAGCCTAAAATTCCGCTAATAATCGCAAAATCCGTTCCGTGTCCCTTATGCGTTTCGGAGAATGATTCGTAATAGTCGCATCGCACATTCTTTGGTGTGCCTCCGAACAATTGTCTCGCAAGAGCACCGATTGCAATCGCTCCAGCTGTATGTGAAGAAGAAGGGCCCACCATAATCGGACCAATAATATCAAAACAACTCTTATAATTTTGTACTTTATTTCCTTCCATGTCGGCTATCCTTTCTTTGCTTTACTATCGTATCAGTATCCGCCTTTAATGTAAATTATTTTTGGCCGGCAACTCGTATAGCGTATGCATCGAGTAAGATTCTGCTGATGACTTGTAGTGGCAAACGCGAGCGTACTTCATAGTCTGGGAAATACGAACTCTCAGATTTATAGCCAACAAACGTGATATCACTGAGTCTTGCTAGAGGACTCGCTCCATTTGCGGTCAGTAAAATAACCGGCACTTCATTTTGTTGGCAAACACGCGCTGCTTCCACCAATTCTTCGGTATGCCCATTTAACGAGATAATAATCGCCACATCTTGGGCATTTAAACGGTGGCTGATGGTTCGGATAATATTTGGATCCACATACTGTTCGCAAGTACGTTCCAAAAGGTGCAATTTAATTTCCATTTCGCTGGCAATCATTTCGCTGAGTCCTCGAGAAAATAGAAATACTCGTTGTGCCCCAAAAATCGCTTGAACAGCATCCTCAATCGTTTTACTGTCCAGCTGTTCAATCGTCCGACGCACTTCCTGCTCGTTTTTCACAACAACTGCTTGAATTTTTTTGTCAACAGCTTCCAAACTGTTGAAGGTGGATAACTCTTCATTTGTAAAACGGTATTGTTTTTTTAAATCATGTTTAAAACTCGTAAAACCGTCATATCCTAGTTTCTTCATGGTTCGCACAATAGACGCAGTAGAAACATTTGCATCCTGACTCAACTTCACGATGGAAATAGAAGGGATCTCTTCTAGATGTTCCTCGATATAAGCGAGTAGATATTTTTCCGTATTCGTTAAACCTTGCGTGTTGAACATGCGAACTCCTCCATTTTGTAAAGATTTACAAATGTTAACCTCATTTTAGAAAACATTTACAACCTGACGTATGTAATAATAAGTATAGCAAAAAAAGCTTGGAGGTGAAATGATGATTTATACGTGCACGATGAATTTAGCCATCGATTTGTTCATTAAAACTGCGCAAATGCTACCGTCTGAAGTGAACCGAACCGACGAGGCTGTTTACATGCCAAATGGAAAAGGCGTAAACGTCAGCTTCATCTTAAAGGAACTCGGAATTGATAGCACCGCCACTGGTTTTAAAGCAGGTTTTACTGGCCAATTTATCGAGGAAGAACTGCAAAAGGCAGGTATCCAAACACAATTCGTCACGGTGGACGGAATTACTCGCATCAATGTGTTCACGCAAGTTGTGGCCACAAACGAAGAATTCAAACTCGTCAACCAAGGCCCAAGTGTAACACCCAAACAAGAAGCGTCCCTTCTTGCTATTGTGGAAAACATGAACGCAGACGATATTTTGTTTGTTTCTGGAAGTCATCCTGAAGGTATCACACGTGCCACTTACGAGAACATCGCAAAAGCGTCGCAGCAACGTGGCTTTAAGTTTATTCTCGACACTTCCGCTAGTTTTGTACCTGAATTATTAGGCTATAAACCATATCTCATCAAACCAAATGATGAAGAATTAGCTGAATGGTTTGGCTTGAAAGACATTAGTCTGGAGGAAATTAAAGACTGTGGTCGTAAACTCCTCGAGCAAGGTGCTCAAAACGTTATCGTTTCTTTAGGAGACAAGGGAGCCATTCTCTTCACACCAACTGAAACGATTCATGTCACAGCACCAAACGGCGAAGTTGTCAATACTGCCTGTGCAGGAGATACACTTCTTGCAACCTTCGTAGGAAGCCAGTTGCAAGGTTTATCCGATGAAGAAGCACTGATCAAAGCCGTCGCAGCGGGAAGCTCAACCGCGTTTAGACCTGGTTTGACAGACTTCAAGGACGTTCCTACATTAATGCAACAAATCAAACGAGTATCCTAACTCGGGAAAATAAAGGAGGAAATACAATGACAAAATATGATATTATCGCTGCCACTGGGTGTCCGACAGGAATTGCGCACACTTATATGGCACAAGAAGCGCTCGAGCAAGCCGCTAAAAAAGCAGGAGTAACAATTAAAGTCGAAACACACGGACAAATCGGTGTCGAAAACGAATTGACTCCAGAAGAAATCGCAAATGCAAAAGCAGTCATCATCGCTGCTGACAAGGACGTTCAACCACAACGTTTCGTAAACAAAAAGATTATCGACGTTTCAGTTGGACAAGGAATTAAAAATGCCGACGAATTAGTCGCACAAGCTCTTCGCGGAGAAGGTGTTGTGAAATACCACTCTGACGATGCAGCTGTTGAAGCTTCAGAAGCTCCACAATCTTCTAACGTTGGTAAGAGCTCTATTGGTCGTGAAATTTACAAGCACTTGATGAACGGTGTATCTCACATGCTTCCATTCGTTGTTGGTGGTGGGGTTCTAATCGCGATTTCATTTGCCGTATTCGGAATTTACTCATTCGATCCAAATCACGAAACATACAATGCCTTTTCTGCTCAATTAAAAGAAATTGGTGGATTAGCAATGGGCTTGATGACTCCGGTTCTTGCAGCCTACATTGCACAAAGCATTGGGAACCGTCCTGCTTTAGTGAGCGGTTTTGTCGCAGGTTTAATGGCAAGTAACGGGGGCGCCGGATTCCTTGGCGGTATCGTCGGTGGTTTCTTCGCAGGTTACTTAGTGGTTCTTTTAGAAAAATTATTCAAAGGACTACCAAAAACATTAGATGGTCTTAAAGCTATTTTCTTATATCCTTTATTAGGCGTATTCATTACTGGTTTATTTATGAGTGTCATTGTTAGTCCAATGGCTGGTATCAACCAATCATTAATGGACTTCTTAAAAGGATTCCAAGATTCAAACCCAGTTCTTTTAGGTCTTGTAATCGGATGTATGTGTGCCTTTGATATGGGTGGCCCAGTAAACAAAGCCGCATACGTTACAGGTACAGTTCTTCTTGGTGAAGGAAATACAGCATTCATGGCTGGGGTTTCTGCAGCATGTATCGCTCCTCCACTTATCACAACTGTTGCCGTATTATTATTCAAAAACCGTTTCGATACAAACGAACGTAATGCTGGTTTAGTTAACTTCATCTTAGGCTCAACTCACATTACTGAAGGGGCTATTCCTTTCGTTGCCAAAGATCCACTTCGCGCAATGCCTTCAATGATGTTAGGTTCTTCAATCGCTGCAATCTTAACTTACTTATTCGGCGTACAAGTACCTGCTCCTCACGGTGGATTCTTAGTATTACCAGTTGTAACACATCCATTCTTATGGGTATTAGCCATTGCAATTGGTTCTGTTGTCGGCGGTCTTGTTCTTGGAGCAACTCGTAAACCACTTTCTGAATAATCGAATTTTAGAAAGAACTTAGGAGGTTGAAAATGTTAATTAGTAAAGAATCTATTTTCTTAAATGAAAATCTTACTTCTCAAGAAGAAGTATTTCACTTCATCGCTCAAAAAGCCGTAGCACTAGGTGTTTCAGCAGACGAAAACGCCGTGTACAACGGACTTGTAGAGCGTGAACAACAAGGAACAACAGGAATGATGGACGGATTTGCAATTCCACATGCGAAATCAAGCGCCATCACGAGTCCAAAAATCGTCATTGTTCGCCTTAATGATGGAATTGACTGGAACAGCATGGATGGAAAACCAACTTCATTCATCTTCAGCTTATTAATTCCAGATGGCGAAGCAGGAACGACTCACCTTAAATTATTAGCAACCGTAGCTCGAATGCTCATGAAAGCTGATGTCAAAGAAGCTTTATTAGGTGCTACAACTGCTGAACAGCTTGAAGAAGTATTAAATAGTCATTTAGCAGGCTAACCCACTCTCCAGGAGAGAAAGCACAAAACAGCTCTCTCCTGGTATTTTTATTTCATTCCCCGAAATTCAGTTGAAACTCCGCATAATCCCTCTATTTTTCGCCAAACGCTATTGACGAATGCACTAAAAAATCTTACAATGGTATTAACTGGTAGTGACCAGTTGTAGAAGAGTTTTTTACGAAAGGAGGAACCGATATGGTAGCCAAACCTTCTCCACTCTACTCAACACTGAGTTTAGCGTTGATCGACTTCATTAAGACCAAGGGAAAAGCACACGAAAAAATGCTTTCGGAGCGCGAAATTACAAAGGTCTATAATGTCAGTCGCACCACCGTTCGAACAGCGTTGAAGGAATTGGAGACGCTTGGATATATTTATAAGCGTCATGGAAAAGGCACGTTCATTTCAACGCAATGGAAAGAACGCCAAAACTTGCTGGAAGGCTACAGTTTCACGGAACAGATGAAGGAACTCGGCAAAGTCCCTTCCACGAAAATTACTTCGCTGGATTGTTACGAAGCCGATGAATTTATCGCTCCACTCGTTGGAATCGAAGCTGGCGACAAGCTCTTTCGTCTGAAACGCATTCGGTATGCAGATAGCATTCCACTCATGAAAGAAACAACTTTCTTACCATACGACGTCTTCAAAACCTTAACGAAGACCCAGTTAGAAGGCCAATCTTTATATGAAGTGTTTGCGAATGATTTTAATCAGCAAATCCACTACGCCGACGAAGAATTCTCAGCGAGCATTCTCACGCCGGAAGAAGCGGAAGTCTTGGATGTGGATCCGCACAGCGCTTGTTTACGGTTTATGCGAACCACATTAAATCCTGAAAATCGCATCATCGAATATACGATCAGTGTTGCCAGAAGCGACCAATTCTTCTACAAAGTAAGACACTATCGCACAAACAACTAAAAAAATATTTGGAGGGTATTATGTTTCAATTTTCAACAAGTCAATTAGAAGCGTTATCTGCAGAAATTACAACGCGCGAAATTCGCCAACAACCAGAATTGTGGAAAGAAGCTTTTGATTACTACAAAGCAAACTTAGAACGCATTACTGCTTTCTTAAACAACTTACCTGAAGGTCGCCTTCGCGTGATTTTCGCAGGTGCGGGTACATCACAATATGTGGGAGATACAATTCTTCCTTACTTAAAACGTACAGGAAATGAAGACCGTTTTGATTTCCAATCTGTCGGAACAACAAACCTTGTAAGCAATCCACATGACTACTTCAAAGCAGAAATTCCTACAGTGCTTGTTTCATTTGCACGTAGCGGTAACTCACCAGAAAGTCTTGCCAGTGTGCAACTTGGCCAACAAATCGTGCGCGACTTCTATCAAATCACGATTACTTGTGCGCCAGAAGGAAAATTAGCCGTTGCTGCCAAAGACGACACAAACAACTTACTCTTAATGATGCCAGACCGCTCTAACGACGCTGGTTTTGCGATGACAGGAAGCTTCACATGTATGACTCTTACAGCCCTTCTTGTTTTCGACGAAGCACACTCACTTGAAGAAAAAGAAGGTTTCGTGAAAGCCATCCGTCAAATGGGTACAAGCGTTCTAGAACGTGAAGACGTGATTCAACATTACGTGAACTTAGACTACAACCGCGTGATTTACTTAGGTTCTGGTTCTCTCAGCGGCCTTGCTCGCGAAGTTCAATTGAAGATTCTTGAATTGACTGCTGGACAAATCGCAACAGCCTTCGATTCTTCAATGGGATTCCGTCACGGTCCTAAATCATTTGTAAACGCCTCTTCTCTAGCCTTCGTATTCGTATCAAACGACGACTATACTCGTCAATACGACATCGACATCTTAAACGAATTACATGGTGACCAAATCGCACGCCTCGTTCTTGCGGTTGGAGTGGACGCAGAAAGTGACTTTGAAGGTCTATCATTCAACTTCGATAAAGAATATCGTTTCGTTCCAGATGCTTACCTTGCACTTCCATATGCAGTATTTGGACAAACAGTTTCTCTTCTTTCTTCTATCAAAGTTGGAAATAAACCAGACACTCCTTCACCAACAGGCACTGTAAACCGTGTCGTTAAAGGAGTAACGATTCACCCATTAGAAGCATAAATAACTTTATTGAAAAGAGATGATCCTATGACAACTTATATTTATGCCAAAGCATTTTATTTTGAAGACGAAGTGAAAGGCCCAGGGTACCTACCAATCTTAGATAATGGAACTTTCGGAGCCTTCCAAACCGAAAAACCAGAAAGCGGCGCTAGCGTCATTGACTACGGCAACTATCAAATTGCCCCAGGTCTTGTAGATACACATATCCACGGATTCAAAGGCGCTGACGTAATGGATAACGACGTAGAAGCACTTCGCACCATTTCAGAAGGACTTCCTTCATGCGGGGTTACTTCATACTTACCAACAACTTTAACCGCATCTCGCGAATTATTAGCGGATGTCTGCCAAACAATTGGCGATAACGCCACAACACTTGGCGGCGCTAAAATCAGAGGGATTTTCCTAGAAGGTCCATTCTTCTGTGAAAAATACAAAGGCGCGCAAAACCCTAAATACATGGGCGACCCTAAATCTGAAATTTTGGATGAATGGCAAGAACGCGCTGGCGGTTGGGTGAAGAAAATCGCGATTGCGCCTGAACGTAAAGGTGCCGTTGATTTCATCAAACACGCGAAAACAAAAGACATCTATGTTGCTCTTGCACATACAGATGGTACTTACGAAGATTGTAAAAACGCCGTTGAAGCCGGTGCAAACATCTTCGTTCACACATACAATGGAATGCGCGGCTTACACCACCGCGAACCAGGTGTTGTCGGTGCGGCACTCACATTGCCAAACGTATTCGACGAACTCATCTGCGACGGCCACCACGTTAACCCAGTGAGTGCAAGTATCGTGATGAAATGTTGCGGTCACGACCATGTAGCCCTTATTACAGACTGCATGCGTGCGGGCGGTATGGGCGAATGCGAATCGATGCTTGGAGAATTCCCTGTTATCGTGAAAGACGGTACGGCTCGCTTGAAAGACGGCGGTAGCCTTGCTGGAAGTATCTTAGAACTCATCCAAGGGGTTCAAAACGTTGTGAAATGGGGCATTGCGACTCCACACGAAGCAATTACAATGGCTAGCCTTGTCCCTGCAAAATCAGTCGGTATCGACGACGTTTGCGGACGCATCGACCCAGGGTATGCAGCGGACTTCATCGTATTAGACGATGAGTTACAACTCAAAGCGACTTACTTAGACGGTAAGCCATATTTCGAAGCTTAATAAAACAAAAACAACTTAAGGAGTGTTATTATGTCAAAATTAGTATTAACAAAAGGAAAATATGATCACTTAGTAAAACTTTCAAACAACAACCATGTCATCGGTGCTTTAGCGATTGACCAACGTGGTTCATTGAAAAAAATGATTGCTGCAGGAAACCCAAATGTAAAAGGTGACGAAGGCATCATCCGCTTCAAAGAATTAATTTCTGAAGAATTAACAAAATTCTCTTCTTCAATTCTTTTGGACCCAGAATATGGTCTTCCAGCTGCAAAATTACGCCACGAAGACTGCGGACTTTTAATCTCTTACGAAAAAACTGGTTACGATGCAACTGAAATCGGCCGCTTACCAGACTTACTTCCAATCTGGTCTGCAAAACGTATTAAAGAGTTAGGCGCTGACGCTGTGAAAGTTCTTTTATACTATGATATTGACGAAGATCCAGCCATCAACGACATCAAACATGCATGGGTGGAACGTGTTGGTAGCGAATGTGTGGCAGAAGATATTCCATTCTTCTTAGAAATTGTTTCTTACGAAGCAAGTGACGACGATGTGAAATCAGCGGCATACGCTAAAGTAAAACCTCATAAAGTAAACGACGCAATGAAAGTCTTCTCTGACCCACGTTACAACGTTGACGTATTAAAAGTGGAAGTTCCAGTAAACATGAACTTCGTAGAAGGCTTCACTAAAGAAGGCGTTGAACCTGTTTATACTCGCGAAGAAGCGTTACGTTTATTCAAAGAACAATCTGAAATCACTCACTTACCATTCATCTTCTTAAGTGCTGGTGTTTCTGCTGAATTATTCCAAGAAACACTACGCTTTGCGAAAGAAGCTGGTTCTACTTTCAATGGTGTGTTATGTGGTCGTGCAACATGGAAAGATTCTGTAGCTGTGTTTGCGTCTGAAGGGGAAGAAGCTGGTCGTGCGTGGTTGGCAAATCAAGGACGTAAGAACATCGAGGACCTTAATGTTGTTCTAGATGAAACTGCAACTCCATGGTTAGATCGTGCAGAAGTAAAATAAACAAACCAATGAATAAATAAGAGCGTTGCTCTTAAACACCTAGGATTTTCTCATACGAGTAGTAATGGCTGTACCGGTCTGAGCCAAGGTCTCAGACCTCTCGAGCCTCAAACAGACTCTAGGAAATTTCATTTCCTGAGTCTGTAATTCGCATCGAGTACACTCGCGACTACTACTCGTATAGAATCCTAGGTGTTTTTTTCGCAACGCTCTACTTTTTTACTTCTTCTAACCATGGATTGCGGAGAAGGATGAAAGATAAGAAAAAGGCCGGGCGAAAAAAATCGCTCGGCCTTTTTGGGGTTGATTATTTTTTGATGCTGTATTTTGTGCCTTCGAGGGATGCTTGTAATGCGTCGACGCTTGCGTCTCCTTCGACTGTGGCTACTTTTGTTTCTAGGCTCACTTCAACGTTTGTTACGCCTGGGACGTTTGAGAAGCGTTCTTTTACTGTGTTAGCACATCCTGCGCATTTGATTCCTTCTAAATTGTATTCTTTTTTCATAAAAAATCTCTCCTTTATCGTTATGCTTTCCAGCGTTTTAATCTTAGGGCGTTGAGGACAACGGATACGGAACTGAAGCTCATTGCGGCTCCGGCAATCATTGGGTTGAGGAGTGGTCCGCCAAAGAGGTGAAGAACTCCCATCGCAAATGGAATTCCGATAACGTTGTAGGCAAATGCCCAAAATAGATTTTCTTTAATATTACGGATGGTTGCGCGGCTAAGTTTTAACATCGCTGGCACATCCATCAAGTCGCTCTTCATTAAGACGGCGTCTGCAGATTCGATGGCTACGTCTGTTCCGGTACCGATTGCGATACCAACTTGTGCTTGTGCAAGAGCTGGGGCATCATTGATACCATCCCCCACCATCGCCACAATATAGCCTTCTTCTTGTAATTTTGAGACATAATTCGCCTTATCTTGCGGTAAAACTTCACTAAATACGCGGTCAATCCCCACTTCAGCAGCAATCGCTTGTGCAGTACGTTCGTGGTCCCCTGTCATCATGGCTACTTGAATGCCCATTTCATGTAGGGTTTGGATGGCACGCGCGCTGCTTTCTTTTACAGTATCCGCTACAACAATCAAGCCTTGTACGGCATCGTTATAGCCGATATAGAGCGGTGTTTTTCCTTGTTCGGCAAAATGATTGGCTTTGTCGTTCATCTCAACATTGGCAAGACCATTTTCTCGCATCCATTTTTCATTACCAAGGAAGACGAGTGTTTCACCAACGTGGCCTTTAATCCCAAAACCAGGAATGGCTTCGAAGTTCGTCACTTCATCAAATGCAGCCCCTTGTTCTTTGGCTTTGGCAACAATCGCTTCACCAAGAGGGTGTTCTGACGCCACTTCAAGGCTAGCAGCTAGGCGAATGAGGGCATCTGCATCGGTAGAATCGGCAGTGACCACATCTGTGACAACAGGAGTTCCGTTTGTGATGGTTCCTGTTTTGTCGAAAACAACCATATTCACGTGGTTAGCTTCTTCCAACGCTTCCCCGCTCTTAAGAAGGATTCCATTTTCGGCCCCTTTACCAGTCCCAACCATGATAGCAGTTGGTGTCGCAAGTCCTAATGCACATGGGCAGGCGATGACGAGGACTGAGATAGTAATCGTGAGGGCAAATACCCATGATTCTTGTCCAAGGAAATACCAAGCAAGTCCAGAAACAAGAGCTAATCCAATGACGATTGGAACGAATACTCCAGAAACCTTGTCGGCCAGTTTTGCAATCGGCGCTTTAGATCCTTGTGCTTGTTCGACTAACTGAATGATTTGAGAAAGGGCTGTGTCTTTCCCGATTTTTGTTGCTTTTAGAATGAAAGAACCTGTCTTGTTTAAACTTGCCCCAATCACTTCATCGCCAACTGCTTTCGATACTGGAATACTTTCCCCTGTTAACATCGATTCGTCAACGGTTGAGTTTCCTTCTGTCACGACGCCATCGACTGGAACTTTTTCACCCGGTTTGACACGAATGAGGTCGCCCACTTGCACTTCTTCTACAGGAACTGCTACTTCTTGTCCGTCGCGTAAAACCGTCGCCATTTTAGGAGCAAGGCCTACGAGCGTTTGAATCGCCATGGATGTTTTCCCTTTTGACACGTCTTCGAAGTATTTTCCAAGTGTGATTAAGGTTAAAATAACGCCGGCTGATTCGTAGTAAAGGTTCATCGCAAAATGCGCATGGCCTTCTAATACGTGGTACGTTCCGTAAAGGCTATAAAGGAACGCAGCGCTTGTTCCAAGTGCGACTAAGCTGTCCATGTTCGGATGTCCTTTAGACAAGGCCTTAAATCCATCCACGAAGAAACGACGTCCGAGCCAGATAATTGGGAGAGAGAGCGCCAATTGAATCAACGCGTAGCTAACTGGACTTTGCATTGGGCTTAGAAAGGCTGGCATTGGAATTCCAACCATATCCGCCATTGCGATAAAGAGAAGTGGCACGGTGAAAATCGCTGAAATGGTTAGGTTTCGCTTCATTTCTCTTAAGTGCGCTTCTTTCTTTTCGTTCTTTTCTTCGAGTTCTTCTTCCACTGATTTGCCACGAGGGCGAGCGCCGTATCCCACACCATCGACCACTTTGGCGATGTCTTCAGGGGTCACGCTATCGTTTGCTTCAACAGTCATGATCTCGGTTGCCAAGTTGACGCTAGCTTTAGCAACGCCTGGAATTTTGCTGACGGCATTCTCGATCGTCATGGCACATGAAGCACAACTCATTCCTTCAATAATGTACTCTTTTTGTTTGCTCATTACTTTCACCGCTTTCGTTTACATTTGTAATTTACATTGTTAGTTTACACCAGTAATCTACAAATGTCAACAAGAAAGTTTGAAAAAATTTTTTTGAATAAAAAAACTCAAGCCAACAGCGATTCTGCCAGCTTGAGTTTGGGTGTAATCTATTTATTTTGCTGAAGATAAAATTTCTTCTATCGTAGTTTCTCTCTCTTCGATTAAATCGTAAAAGCCAACATGAACACCCTCTTCATATAGCCAACATAAATCTGTCCCATACGGTGCTTCGAAAATCTCAAACATTACTGGAGCAATCTCATAAATGGAATCGGCTCCTAGAATTTTGAAATTGGCTGCATCTGAAAGATACTCTTCATCATCTTCAATGGATAGTAGATTCCATCCGTTCAATGGTGGGGTTATAGATTGATCACGAAAAGTATATCGAATCGGCTTGCCCTCAAGAATATTATTCGAAACAATAAAACCACCAAAATCACTATTATTAATCATTGTACGCCTCCATTCAATTAGGAATTAACAACATTGATGCAAAAACCAAGTTGAAGATTCCATATACTTCTTCAATAAAATCTATCCTAGTTTCCTTACCTCAGACTATTCTCTTTTTTTCTAAGGAAGAAGTTATTTGCTACTCTGTGGCATCATCCCAGAGGGGGGGATGGATATTGAGGAGCCCAACCATTGGAAATATAGTACTTGTTTCTTGAAACAGTATGTTCTAATAACTCCATAAATTTTTCTTTTGCTTCTTTAAAATTAGTATACTCAAAAATCTTTCCTTTCTCAGCTCGATCCCTTGTTAGATATACCTCATATTTTTCAGTTTCATTATTGAACTCAATTCGCGTTTCCCATTCTGAGAGACCATGCTCATTAAAAACTGAGTATCGTAAACTTTCATAACCTAATTCTTTAATTTCTTTCAGAATATTTTCTCTAAGTAATTCCATCTTTTTCATCTCTTCACCTTATTGAGACTAAACTTGCTGGCTGCTGAGGAGGATGCATACCCTCCTATCAGGTTCCCTAAAAAGTTTGCAATTTGAGCATCCTCTTCGCTTCCACCTACAAGCTTGGTCCCATGATAGGCAACCTGACCCGTTGTATAGAGATTCATTACTCTTAGAATACAACATAATTATACAAAGTCTAATTGAATAGTTTGATTGCTCTCCATTTTTTTAGCTGTATTAATAATATTTTCTATTTCTCTTTGAGTTATCGGAAGATTCTCATGAGGTGGCTCCCATTGTGTCATACTATCTTTATAAACAACAAATTTTTTATTGATCAGCAATTCTCCTTGTGCTTTTAAGAGGAAACCATTCTCTAAATCAAAAGTAATTGTTGATCTTGTTCCTGTAATTTTCATTTCTACCTCTCGAATATAATTTTTTCTACTTATTCATCTTCAATCCTCTATCATCAGTGGAAAAGTATCTTCCCCTCTGTGCATTCTATCTTCTATTTCTTTCCACTCTAAAACCAATTTATAAAGCTCATTTGTAGGAATAAGACATGGATTGCCTAATATTTCTTCCTCAAATTGAAAGTAAACTTCTGTTATTTCTTTTCCAATTTCAAGCCCTAACAAATTACCATCAAAAGCATATTCTTCCATATTCCCAGAAATTACACTCTCCAAAGCTTCTCGAACATACAGATAAAAATCCGTGACTTCTGTAATCATAAAGGTTGTTATAATTTCATAATCTTCTCTATCATACAACACCGTAAGTGCATTTCTGTCTTTATTGATTTTTTCTTTGAGTTTAATCTGAGACTGTTTCTATGAAAAGAAGCCCGTCTTCATTTTTAATAACAATCGAATAATAATAACCACGATTACTATTACTTCCGACTAGAGAAACACTCAGCGAATCCGAGTCCCCTAACCCTAAAAAAGAATTGATGATTTCATTTGTTACTTTATAGCGTAGTTCAAAATCACCATTCATCATACTATAGGACTTTTCTTGTAAGTCTAGCTTTGATAATACATCCCGATTTAAGGTCAATTTCTCAAATAAGAAACCTTGGTACGGCCAATATGCTTCATCACTCTCATTTGCAAATTGATACTTCCCATCTTGATACTGAAAGTTTGTTTCAAAGATTTTTTCTCTACTTTTGTTTTCAATCTTTGAGATAGTGCTAATAATAGGCTCACCTTTATTTGTAGCTACTAATTCAACATGTATGATATAAGCTTCATCTTTAAAAGATTGTTTTATCTTAAATCCATCAGGAAATTGCTCAAACAAATCCTCTAATCTTTCTGTTGGATACACGCGGCTCATTTCTGTTCCGATACGCTTTTCTAAATACGCACGATTATTTCTTGGATTGCATCCAAATGATAGAAAGAAAATTCCACCCAGTATACATGCGTATATTAATTTCTTAAAATTCATCCTTAATCCTCACTTTATGAGCTCTTAACTATTGTTAGCTAAATTATATCATTTGCAGTTCATTCATTCGATAGTTTTCCTAACAAAAACAGCTCAAAAGCGTTCTAACTTCTGAGCTGCCCTGTATTTTTTCTAACTGAAGCTGATTAGCCTCTTAATTTGCCGTTTTGGCCAAGGTTTTCTGCTTTAATTTCTTGGATAATGATATGAATGTGTTCTGTTGGCGCGCCAGTGTGTTTAGAGACCACTTCTGTCACTTCTTTGACAAGGGCTTCTTTTTGTTCACGGCTTCTTCCTTCGATCATTTCAACATGAATAAATGGCATGGTTGTGCCTCCTTTCGTTTTGAACTAGCTTATATAGTTGCACTTTGATTCTATTCTACTCCTAAATGGGTGGGAATACTAGGCGTGGTGCTGGAAAGGCCTCACACCCTGTGTAGTCGGGTTCGAATCACACCCTGTGTAGTTGAATTCGGGCTCACAGGACTGCAAAACTTCGCACTGTGAAGTTTTGCTTCCCGAAATATCCGCACGACTTGTGCCAAGTCCCTTGCGTTACTCCGGTCCAGTGTTTCAGTCCTGAGCGTTCGCCCTCACACCCTGTGTAGTCGGGTTCGGCTTCGCAGAAATGGCGTGCGTTTCCCCAAACGTACGCACGACTCGTTCCGAGTCCTTTGCGTCGTTCGGGTCCAACGTTCCATTTCTGAGCGCGAAGCCTTACACCCTATATTTCTCTATTAAAGTTTTCATGGTTTTGTTTGAAAAGAGCACGGTTAGGACGGCGGTATTCAATGGGAGTGTGATCATATTTTTCAGGATTCGCAGTGGCATGAAGGCGGCGAAGGCTTTTTGCGTCATCATATACACCCAGATTGAATTCAGTCCGAGGTTACAAACGATGGTGACGAGCAATACTGTCATGAAGATTTGTTCCCATCTGAGTGGTCTCTTATATAAGAAGTATCCGTAGATAAGTCCTCCGACAAGGGCTGTGAAGGTGTATCCGATGAAGAATTGTCCACTCTCTCCGCGGAAGAAGTTCCCGAGGATATCGACTAGGATTCCCACAAGTGCTGCACGCCACGGTCCCAGCATCACCCCTGCGATGGCTGCTCCGATAAACCCGAAGCCGATTTGTACGTAGAGGCCGAATTTAATTGTCGGCAACATTTCCATCACAAGACGAATGGCTACGACCATCGCCATCACTGTAATATCCAGTGTTCTTTTTCGATTGTATTTCTTTGTATTTTCCATATTAGCATCTCCTTTAATTGTAAAGAGTTGCTCCATTTAACTACTTCTATTTCTAGTGTTGTGTAAATGCAGCGAATGCGACTAAATTACCGCAATGTTTCCATTTTCGTCCCAGTGGCAACATTCCATCCGCCGGGCACTTAACGCAATAAAGTCTACTCTGATTATAGGTTCTAGAAAATTTAGTTCCTACTTTCCATGAATCTCCTTTCTTACTCTTGGTTAGAATACCTGTCCTTTCTGGTTGCGTCAAGCAAACATGATTCTTCTTCTTTTAAACCGTTCAAACCTGAATGAAAACCTGCTTCCAATAATTTTCATAACTGTTATTAAATATTTCACTTAAAATTTATATAACGTTTAAGATTGATACCGTTTTCCCTAACGTGTATAATATTCTTAACTCTCTTTAGAAATAGAAAGGTTAGACAATGAGCAATGAACGTTATTTAATGATGGAATCCGATATTAAGAGCTTATCGTTTCAATTGGAATCTATCACAAAATCTAAATATGACAGCGACTGGCATAGTACGCTCCATACGCACCCTTTTACGGAATTATTTTACGTTGTAGACGGAAAAGGCGAGTTTAATATTCAAGGTCAACGTTTTCCTGTAAAACCAAACGACTTTGTCATTATCAATCCGCAAGTAGAACATACAGAATTATCTTCTCCAGATGAACCGCTGGAATATATTGTGTTAGGCATTAATGGGCTCTCTTTCTCAAACTTAACGCCTGTCTCGGAAGGTGGACATCCATTTTCATTCTTCAACTTGCGAGATGAGCAAAAAGACATCTTGCGTTATTTGAATGCGATGGTACAAGAGGCCACTTCCCAATCGATGAGCTATGAATTAGTATGCCACAACTTATTAGAAATCTTATTAATCAAAATCTTACGTCACCAACACTTCGACCTTGAAGTCGGCAAACAAAGCAAGGCGACAAAGGATATTTCGTTTATCAAGCACTACTTAGAAACGTACTATCACGAAAGTATCCAGCTAGAAGACCTCGCTTCGATGACGCACTTGAGTCGTTTCTATATTTCACACAGCTTCAAGAAAGAAATCGGCATGTCTCCGATGGAATATTTAATTGCCATCCGTATTAAGGAAAGTAAAATTTTACTACGAACAACGAATTACTCGATTTCACAGGTGGCGGATATTGTTGGGTTTACCACTCCAACGTATTTCTCAAAACAATTCCGTAAGAGCACGGGAATTTCGCCAACGGATTATCGGGAACAATTTCAAGGAGTACAGCAATGATTCGACAACCTAAGCGCGATGAGCGACGACAAATCATCCCTCTGATTGAACTGATTATGCAAGATATGGAACTGCCGATTCTGGAACATACGAGCCCAGAAATGCTCTACGCGATGCTAGAAGAAGCCATGCTCGACGATCAGTTTCGCTACGGGCTAAAGAACACGCTCGTCTATATTCATGACGGAAAAGTTGCCGGGGCCATCTTTGGCTACCACGGACACTTAGAAGACGCGATTGACGACCCGTTCCACCGATTGTACGAGGATTACAATACCCCGCATCAACTCCCGCTCTACGAGGATAAGGAGACGATGCCTGGCGAATGGTACATCGATATTTTAGCGGTCTATCCCAAATATCGTCGCATTGGAATCGGCCGTAAATTATTGGTCGAAGTAGAAAACTTAGCGCGCCAACAAGGGGCCACAAAAATCGCCCTCAACTGCGAGAAGGAGAATACGAAGGCCTATAAATTATACGAAAAACTAGGCTACACGCCTGAGAGCGAACGCATCTTAAGTGGTCATCCGTATTACCATATGACAAAAGCCTTATAAAAAATCCCTCTTTGGACAAAATCGTTCAAAGAGAGAATTGTTAAAATGTAACTTATATATTACATTTTGCTTTTTTACAAAACGAAAAAGAGACTCGAAATTTTTCGAGTCTCTTATTTTTGCTTCTATGATTATTTTACAGAGGCTTGACGGAGGTTAATTGTACGTCCGAATGGAAGTACTTCGAATCCTTCTACGTTTTCAGCAAGTAAGTAGCTTTGGCTTGCTTGGTAGATTGGAGCGATAGCCACATCATCCATCACGATTTTTTCAGCCGCAATCATTTGTTTGTAACGTTCTGCTGGCTTCGTTGCGTAAGTTGTTTTCACTTCAGCAACAGCTTTATCGTAGGCTTCGCTAGAGTAGTTCGCGAAGTTAATTCCGCCACCTGTTACGTATTGTTCTAAGAAGTTTACTGGGTCTTGATAGTCAGGTGCCCATGTTCCGAAGAAGAAGTCGAAATCATCTGCACGTTGTAATTCAAGACGGTTTTTCAATGGCACTGATTTAATGTTCAATGTCACGCCTGGTAAGTTCTTTTGGATTTGCGCCTGTAAATATTCGCCGACCACTTTCGCACTACCTGCATCTGACGTTAATAATGTTACTTCAATCGTGTCCATGCCTAACTCTTGTTTCGCAAGAGCTAATTCTTTTTGCGCTTCTTCTACATTGTAGCTGAGTAAGTCGCCACGGTCTTCCACGTAATCTTTACCTGTTTCTGGGTTTTCAGCAAAACCTTTTGGAACAAGACCATTTGAAACGATTGAGCCGTCTTTTAATACGTTGTTTACAAGAGCCGCTTTATCGTATGCCATCGCAATCGCACGACGGAAGTGTTTGTTTCCTGTAATCTTACGTTCTACGTTGAAACTCATGTATCCCATTGTTGCTTTTGGAATCGCGTGGTACGTTGGTTGCGTTTTGTATTGATCAACGAATTGTTCGCTGATTGTTGTGTATTGTACTTGTTTTCCGTCAAATAATTGAACAGAAGTCGCTACTTCTTTCGATACGTTCACAGTGACGTTTTGTAATTGAACGTTTGCTGCATCCCAGTAGCCGTCATTCTTCACAAGTTTCCAAGAAAGTTCAGAACCTGTCCATCCTTCTAATTTGAACGGTCCGTTTGTCACGATTGAATCTGCTGAAGAACCGTATCCTTCGCCTTTTTCTTTCGCCACTTTTTCAGATTGTGGTAAGAAACGTGATCCTGTTAATAATTTTGGTAAATATGGAGCAGGATTTTCAAGCGTGATTTCTAATGTTTTATCATCAATCGCTTTAACTCCTAATTCTTCTGTAGATAATTCCCCTGAACGAATTTTCTTCGCGTTTTTGAACACATCTGCTGATTGCGCCACATGTCCTTCTTTAGGGTCTACTAATTTACGGTAAGTGAAAACGAAGTCGCCTGCTGTTACAGGAGTTCCGTCAGACCATTTTGCATCACGTAATTTGAACGTATATACAAGGCCGTCCGCGCTCACAGTTGGCTCTTCTGCTGCCATTCCTAATTCAACTTTATTGTCTTTAGCGACACGATATAATCCTTCGAAAATTTGCCCTAACATATCTGAGCTCGGAACATCATCGTAGTCCGCGCTATCTAATGTTGCTAATTCTCCAAATGTTGTAATCGTTAAACTTTGTTGATTACTTGATGTCGATGTTGAATTGCCACCACATGCAGCCAAACCTAACGAAATAAGTAGTGTCGTCATTAATAATTTGGTTGATTTTTTCATAACAATTCTCCTTTATTGGTTAATCCATCGCCTTTGCGATAACAACATGATAGCACGGATACCCTACCCACCAAAATTTAATGCCTATGATACGAGAAAAAGCGGTCAGAAACGAATCACTGGAAAATCCTTCACAGTGCGAAGGATTTGGGTGTGGGCATTACAATTTGCATAAAAGTATAAATACCATAAGACATTGCCATATACATTTTTTAAGTTTCGACTCTTAACTCGAGTACTCAACACCAACTCCCCCCTTGCCTTTCTCTCCCATCTCCATTACCATAGAACTAACAAGAAAAAGGAGTTTTCCATATGCACAAAAATCGCGTTCGTGGTTATAATAAACGTTTTTATCCCGGGGTGGCTTTAATCGTGGCGGCTATGCTTTGCCTTGTTTTTGCATTGACAAGACTAAACGTTCCATTATTACAACTGCAAAATAAATATTTTAACCTCAATGATATCGTAAAAAATGAAGATTCTATCTTAAAGGTGAACGGTATCGACAAGCACTCCGTCCAAAACTCGGACTTTGGAAAATGGTCGCTTTATATCGTCTCTTATTTAGAAAAAGATTCTCATGGAAACGAAACGACACAGTACATCGGCCTGGAACTAGATAAAGACACTGCGCAACAATTAATCGATAAGAGAAATACCTTAAGAGATCATCCTGAAAAAATTGCGGGTACCTTTGTTGAGCCAGAATTTCACGATAAGAAAGTGATGGATTATAGCTATCGTACCCAAGATGCGATGAAAAAATACATCAAATTCCCAATTTCACGTCGTTATCAAAACTATGTATCGATTAAACCAGGAAAGGAAACACAAAAACTCTTCCTAATCCTCTCCCTTATCCTCTTCATCCCAGGGCTAGCCCTCGTGTATTTAGCGGAAAAATATCATAAATTTGCGGCATACTACAACAGTTTATTTGCAGGATATAAGAACACAGAAGCGTTAGTGGAAAGTCATCCAGAGTTGAAAGGCAAACGTCTATCTACATTATTGAATAAATCCGATTATATCGATGATACCTTAGGCGTGTATATCTATAAAAACTTCTTCTGTTCTACTGTAAAAGGATTAGAGATTTATGATTTAAACAAAACGAAGAGCGTACACCACTTTGAAAAAACATTTTACCCTGAAGAAGGTGGCAGCTTCATGAAGTCGTACCTTGTATTTTCAACCAGTGATCCAGATGCTGCGGTTCGCAGTACGAAGATTCAAATTAAAAACATCGGTGAAGAAACCGATGCACATCTACAGCCATTCTTTGACAAATTGCGTCAAGATTTCCCAACGATTGAGATTGAGGCTAAAAAAGAAAGTAAGAGATAAGGAGTCCATTAGGATTCCTTATTTTTTTCAACACGACATTATCATATATGATAATTACCATATATGATAATTTCAGTATTCGAATAAAGTCACTTGCAAAATGCTATTTTCTAGAGTATTATAGCTGTATTATATATATATTATCGAAAAGAGGTTTATATCATATGACAGAAAATCGTAATCACGGCTTTAGAATTCGTTTTTACTTCGGACTTATTTTAATTATTGCCGCTTGCGTCATCGGATTTTTCAACTTCCAAAAACCAGACGCTAAAAAAATCTATGAAGACGGAAAAGCTCTTCCCTTCAGTTCAAGCAATGACGATAAAGAATCAGCTCTAAAAATTACTGATATCTCAAAAGAACCCGTCATCGAAGTAGATAAAGGAAAAACCTATATCTACATTGTTGAATATGAAAAAGCAGGTACTTCAAAAGGAAAAGAACCTGGTTATATTGGTCTTGAATTAACAAAAGAAGATGCTGCAAAATTAGTCGCAAAAGCTGATACAATGCAAGACAATCCAGAATATGTTTACGGTACAATCATTTATTCATACCGTAATAAACATGCGATTCAAAACTACAGCGACTTAATTACTCAAGCGTTCAAAAACTATAACCTTCTACAAGCTGGTGCAGATACACAATTCTACTTCTCTCAAACAGAAGCTAGCTCTGCAAAAAAAGGTGGATTAATGGTTGCGGCAGGTCTTACACTCGCAGGGCTTGTATTTATCGGTTTAGCGTTCTTGAAACGTAAAAAAGTTGGTGCGGCTTATGACGAAATGTACGCTGCTTACCCAGAATTACGTGGCAACTTAGATTTACTACGTACAAACGCTACTTATGCGGATGACGAAACATATGTATACATCTACAAAAACCACTTCTTCACTACTTGGAGCGGCTTAGAAGTATACGACTTAACAAAAGCAAAACGCGTTTACCACTATCAGTTATCACACAAGAGATATGGAATCACAACGAACATTGAATCATTCCTAATCTTCTTATCAGACGACAGATCATACAAAGGTAAGAAGAAGAAAATTGAAATTAAGAACATCGGTGAAGAAACAGATGACTTCTTACAACCATTCTTCCGTGCAGTTGTTGAAGAATTCCCTGACACTGCCGTAGGATATGAAAATAATAGACCGTTCTAGGCAGAAAGACAGAAGCTAAAAGAAGACTCGCAGTGCGAGTCTTTTTTGCTTCGTAGTCTTTCGCCCGCAAAGTTTATTAGACATTCTTGAATCACGAGTGATGAAAAGAATGTCAATAAACCACTGCGCCGAAGTAGATGCGTATAATTATGAAGAGTCATCACAAGCGTAAGTGATTTCTGCGAACTCAACTACACTAGGATGTGAGTCCGAACTCAACTTCATAGGATGTGAGTAAGAACTCAACTTCACAGGATGCGAAACATCGCTCACCTAAACAAAATAACAGAAACTAGAAACGGACTCGCAGTGCGAGTCCGTTTTTATTTCATTTTCATTAAGAATCAACTTGCAAAAAATCATTATCTAGAGTACTGTTAATTTAAATAATATTATTGCAAAGGAGTTTTTATTTTATGACAGAAAATCGTAACCACGGTTTTAATATCCGATTTTATTTCGGAGTAATTTTATTAATTGCAGCTGCTGTCCTTGCTTTCTTCGCTCTCAAGAAAGTAGACGTTGATACATTGGTAAAGGACAATAAATTCTTTACTCACTATTCTGCAAAGGATGGCGAACAACTGGCTGTCAAAATTACACAAATTACAGCTAACCCTGTAATTACAGTGGATAAAGGAAGTTCATACGTATACATTATTGAGTATGAAGATGAAGGTAAAGAGTCAAATGGCCAAAAAAAATACGCTTATGTAGGTCTTGAACTCGATAAAGAGACTGCTCAAAAATTAGTTGCAAAGAATAGTACTTTACCAGATAACCCTGAGATAATGGCCGTTACCCTTGTGGACTCTTCTAGAAACAAAGGAGCTATTAAAAACTACGATGATCTTATGCTCAATGGTTTCAAAAGCTATAATTTAATTGAACAAGAGATTGAATATAGAGACTACTTATCTATTTCTGACAAATCATCTACTCAAAAAACTCAATTAATCATCGCTGCTGGTCTTACACTCGCAGGTCTTGTATTTGTTGGTTTAGCCTTCTGGAAACGTAGAAAAGTTAGTGCGGCTTACGATGAAATTTACGCTGCTTACCCAGAATTACGTGACAACTTGGATTTATTAAAAACACATGCAACTTATGTCGACGATGAAATGTTTGTATACATCTACAAGAACCACTTCTTCACTACTTGGAGCGGATTAGAAGTATACGACATCACAAAAGCAAATCGCGTTTACCACTATCAAGTAACACACAAGAAATATGGAGTGACAACAAACATTGATTCATTCCTTATCTTCTTATCAGATGACAAATCATACCGTGGTAAGAAAACGAAGATTGCCATTCATAATATTGGGGAAGAAACCGATGACTTCTTACAACCATTCTTCCAAACTGTGGCCCAAGAATTCCCTAACGTAGCAGTAGGATATGAAAATAATAGACCATTCTAATTAAGGATGCGAGAAAAGGCGCTTAGAAACGAATCACTGGACCAGAATAACGCAAAGGACTGCTTGCAGTCGTGCGGCTATTCTGGGAAGTGGACGTCGTTTCTGCCTTTTCGAGTTCAACTACAGGATGTGAGACATCGCGCTCAGAAATGGAACGTTGGACCGGAACGCCGGAAGGAACGTGAAACGTTCTGCGGACGTTTCGGGAAACGCACGCCATTTCTGCGATGGCGAGCTCGACTTCACAAGGATGTGAGCCCGAGCTCGACTAGGCAGAAAGACAGAAGCTAAAACCACCAAACCGACTCGCAATGCGGGTCGGTTTTTTATACGCAAATCCAATAAATTCTCTCCATTAAAGTGAAAAATTTATTTTGCAGTTCAAAATTGTTTGTGGTATATTATATCTATCATACAACCCATATTAAAGGAGAATAATCATGATTGAAAAACGCAATACTAAAGGCTTTGTCGGCCTCATTATCGCTGGAGTTCTTTCCATCATCGTTGCTCTTGGAGCGCTAGGATTCTTCCAGTTCTACCAAACAGCCGACAATTTATACAATAAAGGGAACATCTTCGGTGAAGTCCCAATGAAAGACGAAGCTGTTACTGCTGTTAAAATTACAGGCTACGCAGAAAATCCTATCGCTACTATCGATGGAGGTACAAAATTATACTTAATCGAGTTCACTAAAACAGATAACGATGACTTTGGATATGCAAGTCTCGAAGTTAAAGAGGGCGATAAATTAATTGAAAAATTAAAATCAACCGATGATCTTGTAGCAAACCCTGTCATCGTAGCAGCTAAAATGCGTAAATCAGGTGCAGACGGTGCTGTCCGTAACTACACTTCTGAATTTAAAGCAACCATTAGCGAGAACGAAAACATTTCAAAACTAGCAGAAACAGAATATTACGTATCTGTTTACGAATTTGACAAAGACCGTCAATTCGCGTATATCGTTGCTGGTATTGCTGGAATTATTGCTCTTGTATTCTTCTACAGTGCTTTTGCAACACGTAAAGGGGAAGACAAAGCGTATAACGAATTATACAGTGCTTATCCAGAATTAAACTACTCTATGGATTCTGTATTAGAAGATGCTACTTATGTTGATAATCAATTAGGAATCGTTTTATACAAACACCACCTACTTGCGACATACAAGAATTTCCAAGTATACGACTTAACAAAAGCTGAGCGAATTTACCACTACATTTACACTCAAAAATCTTACGGAATGACGGTTAGCCGTACTTCTCAATTAATCCTTCTAACGAACGACAAATCATACCGTAGAAAGAAAACTTCTCTACTCATTAAGAACGTTGGGGACGAAACAGATGACTTACTACAACCATTCTTCTATGCAGTAAGCCAAGAATTCCCAGACATCCTATTAGGCTTCGAAAACAAAAGCAAGAGACCGTTCTAACAAGGATACGAGAAAAGGCGCTTAGAAACGAATCACTGGAGACAAATAACGCAAGGGACTGCTTGCAGTTGTGCGGATATTTGTCGAAGTGGACGTCGTTTCTGCCTTTTCGAGTTCAACTCCGGATGTGAGACATCCAACCTAAAAAGATAAATACACCCAAAAAAGAACCGCCATTTTCTCTATGGCGGTTCTTTTCCTTTACAATATTCATTTTTGATTAATCAACATATGAAGTTTTTGTACGGTTTAAGAATGCATAAGCTAACCCGATTAAGATTCCTCCACCAATCCAGTTCCCAACAAATGATACTGACCAATGACGAATAATATTTAGCCAATTCAAGGCATCGATTGAGTTTCCAACGGGTGAGAATTTCACGATAGAGAACGATGCAAAATTCGCCACTACGTGTTCATTTACTAGGTAAACGAACATAAAAATTGCAGAAATAACAATCCATAATTTAGCTTCTTCACTCTTGATTAAAATAAACGAAAGAATTGCTACGTTAACAAAGACATTTGCTAAAATACCTTCTAATAAAATTAGTTCGTTTGAACGAGACAATTTCAATTCAGCAACTTTTGCTATGAATTCATTTGCATTGATTCCGTTAAATGCTGAACTATTTGCGAATAACGCTCCTATAAACATGGCCCCAACTAAATTAAATAGCGTACAATAGAATAAAATAGCAATTGCTTTAGACCATTTAATATGCTTTTGATAAGCTCCCGCTGTTAAGAACATCATATTTGAAGTAGCTAACTCTCCATTTAAAAATACAACATAAACTAATCCCCAAGTGAAGATAAATGCAAAAGTAAATCTACTTAGCGCAGGGTTTAATCCAGCTATAATTTGTGCTGCATGAGCTCCTGCAGCTGTACTCATCGTTAAAAATGCACCTGCAAACATTGAACGTAGTGCATAACGCATTTTACTCTCGTCAAAAAGTGCCTCCTTTTTTTGACATGCTTTTTCAAGTTTTGTATTGAACTCACTCGTGTGTTCCATAACATTCCTCCTAAAAATTAATTACACTTTAGTATACCATTTTTATCACAAATGCAAAGTCTTTTCTATTGTTTTTGGCAAAAAGTCCTTTACAAGTTTTATGAAGATTGTTAGAATGAGGGCTGATTAAAATAGCCTAAAGGAGATTCTCATGAAAAAAATTATTGGAATTTTGGCGACTGCACTCTTCTTAACAGCGTGTGGACAAGCCCCAACGACAACAACGACTACGGAAACAACCACTGCAACAACTGCAGCGCAATCGACAACAGCGACACTCAACATCACAAAAGACGGACAAGCCATTGAAGGTAGCCCGTTCACCCTTACCTTCAAAGAAGGCGATAATCTTCTAGACGTGATGAAAGCACAACTAAAAATCGTTGAGAAAGACGGCTTTATCTCTTCTATTAACGGTGTGGAACAAGTCCCAGCCGAAAACAAATACTGGTTATTCGACGTGAACGGTACGATGAGCCCTGTCGGTGCAAAAGAAGTCATCCTAAAAGCAGGCGACGTCATCGACTGGAAACTCAATAAACTTCAATAGTCCGATGGTCAATTCAACTAAAAAAATCACCCTTATCGCCCTACTATCAGCCTTTTGCGTGATTGGAAGACTTGGACTTCTCTCACTTCCAAATGTTCAACCGATTACCGTTGTGGTCATTTGGATTACGCTAGAGCTTGGCCTTTTGTACGGTGTTGCTATTGGGAGCATCTCCATGTTGATTTCCAACCTTTTAGTAGGAATGGGGCCGTGGACGCTCTATCAGATGATTAGTTTTGCCCTCGTCTGCACTTGTGCATTGCTTCTTCGTCCGTTGTGGAGAAAAAGAAAACAATTCCCGCGCCTAGCTTGGATTCTTTTTCCAATCTTTGCAGGACTTATGGGCTACTTATATGGCTTTATTATCTCGATTTTCTGGGTATACTGCATGCCCGGTCTGAACTTCTGGATTTACTACTTAAACGGCGTTCTATTCGATACGTACCACGCCATCGGAAATGTCGTATTCTGGATCTTATTGATTCCACTGTTCGAGAAACTAAATCCATTCAAAATGCTACAAAAATAAAAACAGACTTAAAATCTCCCTTGTAAAAGGTTGGTTTTAAGTCTGTTTTTTTCTTTATAAATGATGATTTAAAATCTTTACGGATATCTTCATAGTAGGGATCATAAGGAACGCTTATTAATTCTTTTCCGGATTTCGAATAAATTCCCAAATCTTAGACACGTCGTCTAAACTCCTTGACACTTTTGTATTGACATCCACTGTCCCTTCTGCGTCATAAACATTGTGCACTCCGTACAGAACAATTTCATTTTTTGTATTTACATATACTAATTTTAGATTGATAACCCTGTCTTCTTTCGAGTCTCCTGGATAATTAACGAACAGCACCTGTTTGATATCTTTAGGATAATGATTATAGAGCTGCTCTATCTTCGAATCATCCTTATCAAACTTTACTCCGATCCCTGCATAATACGAGATCGTATTATTCTCAAGAAGCACGGTATTTGCTATATCTTTTTGCAAATTGATTTGTAGCTTTGGAGCCATCTTAACGATACCCTTAGTATTCCAAAGATATACAACATCCTGTTTATCAATAAAATAGCTACCTTGAATATCTTTCACATTATCCATTATCTTTGTAAATTCCCCGTCATACTGCTTAAAATAAACAGTTCCGTCCTTCGTTAACGTAAAGAATCTCCAAGCTGAATCTCCCATCGATGATACTTTGACGACATCTTTAACATCTTCAATTTTCGTTAATTCTTTGAAATCTTTGTCGAATCCATTATATGGTTTTATCCCATAAGCATACAAGTAACCATCCTTATCAACTGCTAAGAGTCCCATTTGAGTTCCGGATGCCATAACGATATTGCTACCGATTTTTTTCGGTTCGCCACCTTCTCCGATATACAAATCGTTATTATTATCAATCCAAACTTCTGAAGATACTACTTGTTTCACATTTTCAATATATTTCGTTAGAGATTCGGTAAATTTATCGTAATTCTCCATTTGAACGCCTCTACCAATATAATAGACGTTCCCTTTATTAGACAGTACCTTTATTCCCTGGGATGTTAAATCATACTGTGCGACTTCTTCTGCTCCAAGGTTTCCACATGCAGCAAAAACAACTACACACATTAACGCTAGAAGCATCCCTAATAATTTTTTTGTTTTTTTCATTGTCATACTCCTTTTTGATAATTTTCAAATGACGACTACTTATTTTAGTTGATAATTCAATATATCTTTTTCTAATTTTCGGACGGGGTACTGCGCCTTTACTTTGATTTTTGCATTGTTACATCCAGCGTAGCCTTGCACGACATCCACTTGTGGAATGACCACCCAATCTCCCAGAACTTCTCGGGCGTCTTCTGTGTTTTCATCCAAAATGCACACGATACGGTATTCTCTCTCGTGTTGCCACTCTTTGAATTTTGCAAAGGTCGCCTTAATATAGAAATTCAGATTCGAATACGAGAATTGATTGCTATTGCTTCTCGTGTTCGGACGTTTATCAATATATTCCACCGGGCCGTATACACAGAGTCCGTCTACCTTCAAGGAATGGATTTTATCCAAAAGACTCGCATATGAATACTCAAGCGCATAACCCGCGTGACTATTGGCGTAATAAGACCACATTAAAATATTATCTGCAGCGTGCGTAAAGCAAAATACTCGGAAGAAATCCATCATCGAATGACCATCCGCGTAGTAGCAATTACAGTCAAACGGGTCATTGAAATGCTTCGGATGGCTAAAGGACACATTCCCTTCCACCACCTGATACGGATTCTCATCAATGGTTTCCTTGGCATAGTACTTCACAAAAACTTGCCGCTCTTCTCGAATTGCTGCTTCTGCCTTATTAAAATACGTCTCAACGTCTTCTTTAAAGACCCCTTGAAACTGCTCGACTAACTGATCTGGTGCTAAAAAACCCAGTCGAATATTCTTGGCGAGTTGGTCATTGAACTCTTTATCCGCCTTTTCTACGTCAAACCCTTCCGGAATCTTCGTATTCGCATTTTGAATATATACAACCTTTTTACACTCTAGGTCAATCGATTCTTTCGTCGGTTGTTTAAACAGCGACACAAACACTTTCTCTCTTGTTTTGCGGTTGGCTACTAAAAAACAATTACTATCTAAGAAGGATTCCACCAATCGGTACTCTTTATGCGTTTGTAAAAATGTCGCCTTAGCAATCAAATAACGATACAGCTCAATGTCCTCTTTTAAAATGATTTTCAACAACCCCACCTCCTCACTGAAAGTATATCATTTCTTTCTATCGGTTTAAACATCCTCATAAACCATGCACAAAACTCCCCAAAGTTCCAAGCACCTTTCCCTTTACGAAAAGAAGACTCATTTTTATAAACATACAAAGGCGGCTCCCTTCTTCTTTGTATACTCAAAAAAATAGTCTATCTGGAAGATTCCCGGATTCCATAATAGTCGTATTGGGGAAGTGCAACCAATGTGAATTACTGACTCTGGAAATTCATTTCCTAGAGGCAGTTTGAAGCTTGGTATGATTGGAGACCTTGGCTCAATCCGGTGCCCCATTATGACTATTATGAAGACATCCGAGGAATCTGAAAGATAGACGCAAGTCTACTTTTATTATTTTTAGCACTTTCAGCACACAAAAAAAGGAGGGGTTGCCCCCTCCTTTGATTAGTCATTATCTTCATAGGTTTCGTCTGTTTCGCCTTCTTCAGCACGAATCTGCTCGAGTTCTTCCTCAGAAAGTTTTATGACATGGATCTTACGAATACGATCATTCTCGGTTTCTGTCGGTTGTAACAGATACCCTTCGAATCTCACTTTCACTACCTCATCATCATCTGGGAAGTAGCCAAGCTTCTCGATAATTGCACCCGCCATTGTGTCCACTTCATCAGACTCTAATGACGTTTGATAAATTTGATTGAATCGGTCGAGCGACATTCCGGCATCAATCACCGAATTGTTTTCGTCGATTTCTACGACTTCTTTTTCTTCTTCGTCGTATTCGTCTTCGATATCTCCGACGATTTCTTCAATCAAGTCTTCTAATGTAACAATCCCTTCAACCCCGCCGTATTCATCTTTTAATACCGCTAAGTGTTGACGAGTTTTTCTAAATTCTACTAATAAATCATCCACGAAAATCGTTGATGGAACGAATACTGGCTCATGCGCTAAGGCACGTAAGTCAATATTGTCAAATCCTTGCTCTCTTGCAGCACGGAAGACATCTTTCACGTGAACGACCCCGATAACCGTATCTTTATCTTCTTCGTAAAGAGGAAGACGTGAATAGGAGCAATTCAAGATAATCTCTAAGTTCTCCGCTAACTCATCGTCGACATCAAGCATCAACGTATCCGTACGAGGAACCATCACTTCACGAGCAAGCTTCGTATCTAGAGAAAGTACCCCTTGCATCATCGCAAACTCGGAAATATCAATCGCTCCGTCGTTACGGCTATTGGCAAGTAGAGACTTCATCTCGCTTCGTGTTAATTTTTCTTCCACCTTAGTAAATTCAATTGGTGTCATTCGTTTTAATAATCCTGTTGAGAACGTCAAAATCCAAACGAATGGTTTTGAGATCTTTTTGACAAACAAAATAATTCCTGCAGTATTTAATGCAATCGGTTCTGCCACTTGTAACGCCACTTGTTTTGGATATAATTCCCCAAAAACTAAAGTGAGGTATGATAGAACGACCGTCACAATAATTAATGCAAATGTTTCGGCTCCAGGAATGTTTCCTAATAATGGTTGGATTCGTGAAGAGAAACTTGTTGCGGCAGACGCACTCGAGAAGAATCCTGCAAACGTAATCGCTACTTGAATTGTTGCGAGAAATTCATCTGAATTCTCTAACAAGCGCATTACTTTAATTGCTTTTTTATCTCCTTCTTGCGCTCTTTGTGCCATTTTCCCTTGGTTGATAGACACGAACGCAATCTCCGCTGCGGCAAAAAATGCATTTAATGCAGTTAATAATACAATGATTAAGATCTGGACTCCCAGCGAACTCCCATCTGAATCAGCTGTCATAATTTTGTTAACCCCTTTTAACTATAGATTTTACCTATTCTATGAATGGTATAGAGATATCATATCAGTTTTTTTTGAAAAATCAAGATTTAGTACTGTTTTGTAATGGTTCTTTAATGTTTAAAACCCTTTCTAATGCATTTTTCAGATAGATTCTTTCCATTTTCTCATCGTTTCCTAACTTTTCTAGTTACAATTTGCCTAAAAAGTGGTACTATTGTAGTGAAACCAATCTCAAGGAGGAATGAGTATGTTATTAAAATCTCTTGTAGTTCCAAAAAAGAGTCTAACGGTCGTTAAAGAATCATGCACGTTAGAAGAAGCGATTAAGATTTTAGAAGAATCAGGGTACCGCTGTGTTCCTGTATTAGATGAAACGGAAACGTTCTTTAGAGGAAATATTTATAAAATGCATATCTATCGCCACAAAGCAAACGGTGGAGATATGAGTCTTCCAGTTACTCATTTAATTAAAAACTCGACTAAATTCATCAGCGTGGATAGCTCTTTCTTCAAAGTGTTCTTCACGATTAAAGAATTACCTTACATTGCCGTATTAGATAAACAACAACGTTTCTACGGAATCTTGACACACAGCAGCTTACTTGGCATGCTTCAAGAATCATGGAACGTGAAAAACGGTTCTTACGTATTAACCATCATCTCTGGCGGTGAAAAAGGCGCACTTGCGAATATCTCTAAAGTCATTAACAAGTATGCTTCTATCGCGAACGTAATGACCATCGATACTGAGAAAGATAAAAGCTTACGTCGTATCTTGGTGACATTGCCAGCAGGCGTAACAAAAGACACCCTACAACAAATCATCGACAACCTCGAAAAGAAAGACTACTCAGTCGCGGAAGTGGAAGATTTACAAAACAACTAGGATGTGAGCAAAAGCGCTCAGAGACGATGACGGTTCGAGCTTTGCCGTAAGCGACTTGTAAAGTCGTGCGGACAAAGCAAGAAAGGCTTGAGTCTCTGCTTTTGCGAACTCAACTACTAGGATACGAGACCGAACTCAACTTCACAGGCAGAACGCCAGAACACAAAAAACCAGCACACCAGCCTTAAGCTAGTGTGCTGTTCTTTTTTTCCTTCTTATCGAACCGCTGAGCGTGCCATACGAGCTACTGTATGACGAATTCCTCGAATCGCAACTGACAATGCGTAAATATTTTCCACTGTCGCTAAACCGCCGTATCCTGCGTCCCCGATATGTTGAATATCCACACCGGCAACTTTATTACGGATAGCAATTTGTTCGATGACTTCTCTTGAAGAACCTTCTTGGCTTGTTCCGATTGCAGAAAGCACGAGTGCATCGTTGGCATGCGCCACTTTCACAATTTCCACCAGTTCTACGTCTGTAAACCCTGGCACCGTTCCAACCGCTGGAACAAGAATCACATCGGCCCCTGCTTTAATGAAACGTTTCGCGATGTCCACGTTCATCACAGGTTCCTTCGAGCCTGCCCCGTGCATCTTTCCAGCAATTACAAGCCCTGAATAATGTTGTTTCACCATGGAAAGAGACGCTTCAATCGTTTCATTCGTTACCCCTGTCCCTGGATTTCCCGTTAAGCAGATAAAGTCAAGGCCAAGTTCTTCCGCACGTTTCACTGTTTCTACCGTACATTGACGCCCTGGTGAGATTTCGATACGTGTTTCTAGCATTTCTGCATTCATATCCACTGGCTCCAAGTTCGCCCCGATTGGCAATCCACTCAGTTCTTTGGCGCGTTGGACTGGATTTTCACTTTCTTCAGCACCATAAATCAGTGGATCAATACAGTCAAACCCGTTCAAGAGCACCATGTCTCCACCGAACGCCTTTGCGATTTCTGCGTTCGATAATTCATTCAGCATCGTTGGACGTGAGCATACCGTTTCACAGCACACCGTTCTTCCTTCTGCAGCTTCAATCGCCTTTTTCAATTCTTTTCCTGTCATTTTTCTGAAATCACTGGCCACACAATTTAACAATCGTTTACTCATTTCGTTTCCTCCTGTCCACGAACAAGCGCCACTACTTCTTTCAACAACGCTTCATCCGTCTGTTCGTAATCTCCATTTTCATGATAGGCATAGCTGAGCCCCTCGCCTGCAGTCGTCGGATCCGTCTTCCACGTCTTAAACGTTCCATGGATTTGCGAAATCCCCGTCTCCTGCATTAAGTGTTGTACATTTTCTTTGGTAACACCGCCGCCACAAAGCAGTTCAATCTGACTTCCGTAGCGAGCTTGCAAGTCTTTTAAGAGCGGAATTCCTTTTTCAATGTGCGCCTGTTGTCCCCCTGTTAAAATGCGCGTGCATCCAAGTTTGATTAAGCCCTCGATAGCACTATTCACATCCGGCACAAGGTCAAACGCCTTATGGAACACACTCTCGGCATGATATTTCTGACACAACTCAATCATCTGCTTCGTACGGTTCCAGTCAATCGTCCGGTCTTCTAATAGAAATCCAAACGCTAATCCTTTCGCACCCGCTTCTAATAAAAGTTTTGCATCGATGAGCATGCTCTCGAATTCTTCCTTCGTGTAACAAAAGCCTGCGCCACGAGGACGAACCATGCACACAATCGGAAGGTTCACTCCAGAATCGAGCACTTTTTGCAAGTTTCCGATGCTTGGGGTTAATCCTCCTAAGAAAAGCGCGCTATTCAATTCAATGCGGTCAGCACCAGCACGCTCTGCAATCTGGCAGTCTGCGATGCTTCCAGCACATACTTCTACTGTCATAACGTCCCTTCTTTCATGCGCGACAATGCGAGTAGCGCTAATCCGTAAATAATCGTGTCTGTTTCTAAGTCTTTAATCCCAATCCATTCGTTTGGCAAATGCGCAATATCTCTTTGCCCTGGGAAACTTGGCCCATACGCGATAATATTTGGAATAATTTTGGCATAGGTTCCACCCGTTGTCGTCACTGGAACGCTATCGCTCTGCGTGATATCCGTGTACACCTGTTGCAAGGCTTGCACATAGGCGGAATCCTTGTCATAAAGCACTGGGTCCCAATGAGAAATCACGTCTAGCACGCCACCTTCTGGTACATGCGCATTGATTTTCTCAATCAACTCGTCTTTTGTGCAACTCGCTGGGTAGCACATCGTCCATTCGACATAATGACGACCGTCTTCCACTCCAAACGTTTCTCCTCTCAGTTGCATCATCCCGAAGTCACTATCTTCATAGGCGATGCCCAATTCTTCCCCGCGATGGTTTGTATGGAGCAGTTTTTCGTTGGCAAATGTATACAATCCGGACACTTTATCCGAGGATACAGACAATCGTACTCTGAGACGACCGCGTTCGCCGTAGACAACTGGCCATTTACAGTCTGGCGTCCACCCGAATGTCGGAGGAATTTCTTTCGTTAAATAGTGCTTCACGCATCCAAATCCTGTCTCCTCATTCGTCCCAAAGACAATCCGCACCGGTCTATCAAAGGTCACACCCTTTTCCTTCAACACATATAACGCATATAGGTTCGATAGAATAGGCCCTTTGTTATCCAATGTGCCGCGTCCGTAGAGTCTTCCGTCACGAACGGTAAGGTCTAACGCTGGAGAAATCCATCCTTCTCCAAGCGGCATCACATCCACGTGCCCGAAGATGCCATAGTACGCGCCATCTGGTCGGTCTTCTCCGTACTGTGCGTATCCAATCTTGTTATCGATATTCTTTGTTTGAAATCCAAGTTCACTCGCAATCGCAAGCACTTCATCAAGCGCCTGTCTAGGCCCCTTGCCAAATGGAGCACCATCTTCTGCTTCGCCTCGAATACTTGGAATGGCGACCATTCGTCGCAGCCCTTCAAAGAGTGCAGGTTGAATGCCTTTCAACTCTGCAATCCATTCTTCTTGATTCATTCTTTGACCTCCAACGGCTTCATGCGCTCTTCTAAATACGCTTCAAGCCATTCTTTTGTCGCTAATTCATGTCGCATCGTGCCATCACTTTGTGGATGCACACGGAATACCGTTGGCGCTAGTGTACTTGTGGCAACAACAAATGAGAAGTTCTCGATATTGGAAGCTGCCCCAAAGTCTCCTTTGGCATTCATGGCCACTACAGAAATATCTCCTGCTTCGCCACGCGTTCTCTTCAATCGTTCTGCAAGGTCGCTCACGGCTTTTTCACACGCCTTTTGCGGAGAAAGGCCTTCTTTCATGAGACGGACGATTTCATACGAAATCACGCCTTTCATCAAGTCTTCCCCAAGACCCGTCGCCGTCGCGCCACCAATCGTGCTATCGACATATAATCCAGATCCGATAAAAGGAGAATCTCCTACACGACCCGGCTTCTTCATAAAGAGTCCGCTCGTTGAGGTCCCTGCGACCATATCTCCAGATGCGTCCAATCCCACCATACCAACCGTATCGTGTCCAGCATACGGCGTGAGTTGTTTGCGTTCAATATCTTTCAATCGATTATGGAAATGAATCTTCGCACGGTCCGTCAGCATGTCTTTTTCTTCGAAATGATGAGCCTTCGCAAAAGCTACTGCTCCATCTCCGACAAGCACATTATTCACTTTATAAGCACTCAAGGCCCGCGCCACCGAGATTGGATTGGCGAACTGTTTTAAGGCACAGACCGCACCGAAATCAAACGTTGATCCATCTAAATAAGCGGCATCTAACTCCACTTCCATCTCTTCGTTTGGAAGTCCGCCATATCCAACAGATTTAAAGTAAGGGAAGTCCTCCACTTCTTTAATCGCGCCTTCAATAGCATCTCCTGCCGTCCCGCCCGCTTCTAAATTCGGGGTCACCTTCTGGATTCCTTCGAGCGCCATTCTCCATGTCGCAATCATACCCCACATTCTCTGTCACCTCTTTTACTGAAATCGTTGTTCACTTTCGTCTTTTGTTCCGCTAATAATGGCAACGGCTCCGCCTAATGCTTCGCGTAAGCCCACGCCGCCTTTTTTCGGCATTTCTAGCATGACGACTTTATCTTTATAAGCTGCGATGGTTTCTTCATTCTCTTTCGAACAAATCACATAAGGCTTGCAGTCGGTTTGATCTTGAATGGCTAACGCAATTTCTGCCGCCATTTGCGCATAGGTTCCGTAGTTAAAACATGGCCCTGCAAACAGCACTTCTGCTTTCGTTTTTAAAATCAGATTTTTGATTTTATGAATCACTTCTTCTTTATGCGCTTGGAAATAATCTGGTCCACAATAAATCGTCGCAAGCGCTGTAAGTCCTGCTTTTTCGAAGTCGTCTTTGAACATTAAATAAGAACCAACCCCACCTTTTTCAAGGCCTAATTCTGTATCGCCACGTTCCTTTCCGCCGTATCCTGCTTGAACTTGGTCGAATAATAATAGTGTTCTCATCTGTTCACCCCTTTCTATGTAAAAAGGTGGCATCCGTTTTCGCATGCCACCCAATGATATGAAATCTTGTGACTTATGCTTTTGTAATTTTATAAATCATCAAATGATAAGTCGTTTAAGTCAACATCGTCTAATTCATCACCTGTTAACATGCTAGAGCCTGCTTCTTCTTTCAAGTATTGGTTATCCAATGCTTTGAAGAATGGGAAGTAGATTAAGCAGCCTAAAAGAATCAAGAAGATTTGGAAGAATCCGGCTACGATACTACCTGTTGACAACCATCCTGAGAAGAAGAATGGCGTTGTCCATGGAAGTGAAGCCCCTGTTGTATAAGGGATAATTCCCCACATTGTTGCAAGAGTTGCTAAAGTAATATTTACAAGTGGTGTTAATAAGAATGGAATCACGATAATTGGGTTTAATACTACTGGTAAACCGAATGTAACCATTTCATTGATACCGAAAATACCAGGGATTAAAGCTAATCGACCGAGTTTCTTCATTCGTTCTGATTTAGCAAGGAAGACCATTAAGAATACAAGAGATAATGTACTACCTCCACCACCGAAGTTACCGAAGAAGTCTCCGAAAGGTCCAGTGAAGATGTTTGGTAATGGTTGTCCAGCTTTAAACGCTTCCAAGTTTTCGTTTGTTAAAATTAAGTGGATTGGGTTGAAGACTGTATTTGTTACAGCTGGCCCGTTAATACCGAAGAACCAGAAGAGTGTTGATAGGAATTGATACAATGGTTCGAAGAAGACGCTTTGACCGAATCCCATCAATGGAGCTTGTAATACTTTATAAATAAATGTTTGTGCGTATTGGAATTCTGTTAATGAGAAGATGAGATAGATTGCAAATGCAAAGAACATCGCAAACGCACTAGGAATTAAAGCTGCAAATGAATGGTAAACTGCTGGTGGCACTGCATCAGGCAATTTGATAACCCATCCTTTTTTCTGAATCGTTACGAAGATTTTCACTGACACAATCGCAGTAATCATCGCTAGGAACACCCCTGCAGAACCAAGGTTTGAGAATGCAAATCCACTAAACGCTTTACCTGCTTCATTCACAAATTTTGGGTGCACTTTTGGAGTCATGATAAGGTAGCAGACAAGTGATAATACTCCCCCTGCAATGGCATCACTTTCTAATTGTTTAGCATATGAATACCCAATACCAACGGCTCCTAAAACCGCTAAAATACTAAATGTAGAGTCAATCACGGCATCCATTGAGTTTTCCCAACCCTTGCCGAAGAATTGCGCCATAAAATCGCTATACCCTGGCACTGGGAAGTTCGCAATAACAAGGAAAATGGACGCTACGATAATTAATGGTGTACCGACTAAGAACCCGTCACGAATCGCAATCAGCACCTTATTCGTGCTGAGACGTTCTGCCACGCGGCCCATCGTGCTTTCTAAACCTGCAAACATTGTACTAACCTCCTATTGTTCTTTTTTAGATTTTAATAATTGAATGGCACGTTTCAAGATACGTTCGCCATCTGCATTTCCGTAGTCTTCAAGATTGATGACATCGACAGGAACTCCAAGTGGATCATATTTTTCGTGAACCGCATTGAATTTGAATTTCACTTGAGGTCCTAACAAGATTACGTCTGGATGGTATTGCTCGTAAATCGCATCGATATTGCGATCTGGAAACGCTTTAATTTCTAGCGGCAAATTATGCTTATCTGCCACGTCTTGCATTCTGCTGGCCACTAGACTGGTTGACATCCCCGCACTACAAAATAGATAAATTCTTTTCATTTTCTTTTCCTCCTTCCGTTTCTATTTAATACTTTCAATCCGTTCATAAAGGGCGATAATTTCTTCTGCTGTGATTTTAAGAAATTCCGCATTCATCAATTGGTCTTCCGCATGCACGAGTAAGAGCGATAATTGCACTGGCTCACCGGATGTTTCTTGTTGCAATAACCCGAAGTGTGCTTCATGCCCTTCTGCATGATATTTATCCCCTTCTTCAATGCATCGACGCGCTTCTTCAAAATGACCTAGCCGCGCTTCTTGCACCGCCTCCATAAAACTGGATTTTGCTGCCCCTAATGCGCTAATCATCTTAAAACACACTAGCTCAATGCCTTCCATACTATTTCCTCCTTCCTTATCGAATCGCCTGAATAAACGACTCTACATTTTTTGCTTCTAATAAACACATCATTTTGTCCGGGGAGTCTAATTGCTTCCCGAGCCATCTTAAGAAGAGTTGCATGAATTCCATATCCTCTTCCTTCAACGCGAGCAAGATGACCAGTTTCACTGGGAAATGATTCCACTGAATCGGCTCTCTTAATACCGCGATTGAAATCATCGACCGGTTGCTAGATGGATGCAACGGATGCGGAATCGCAATCGAATAATCGAAGTCCGTCGAAGAGAGACTTTCGCGTTTCATGACCGAGTCTAAAAAGTCTTCTGTCACAATGCCCGCTTCTTCTAAGCGGGAACCCATTTGCATTAGGATTTCTTCTCGGCTAGTAGCCTCTACGTCTGCATAGAAGAAATCTTCATCCATTAACTGACCAATTTGCGTACGAATCGTTTCACTCATCTTCTGCGTTTCTAACGTATTCATCACTCGAATCAGTTGAATCTCGTCTTGCGTATTAAAAAATAGTCCTAATCGAACGACTGGAATCGCAACTGGTGGTTCCATTTGCTCGAAGGTAATGAGTAAATCCGCTTCGTAAAACTCGGTCACTCCTATGGTAAACGTCGCCTCTTCTGCCACAAACTCCATCCGATGTTGGAACTGTTCCTTCAAGCGTTCTACACTTCCAGCAATTAACGGATATTGCGTATTCGCGATAAGGACCGCGCGTAATTTCGCATTTGTCGCTCCTTGCATATACGCGGCTCCAATATGCAGTGCAAGGAATCCAATTTCCTCTTCGGTAATCTGACATTGCAGCTCATTCATTAAATACTGGCTCACGGTAACTGCCGTATCAAACACCAATGGATATTGTCGTTTAAAAGTTTGCACATAATGATTCGGTAAGCTTAGGTTCATCTGTACTCGTTCAAGCAGTCCTTGCAAGTGTAATTGGAATCGCACCTTGAATTCCTTTTGATCCACGAAAGAGATGCCCATTCGTTTAAAGAGCATTCCATCAATCTTATTTGTCAATTCCTCCAGGTTGATTTTATCGCCCTTAAAGTAGATATCCGATTGAATCACACTTGAATTATGATAGGCCTTTAAGAGTTTCGCATAGGAAAGAATTTCTCCTTCCGGAATCTCTTTGTCTCCTAGAATTTCTTTAAAAATCGACCGAACAATCGTAGCTTCGACTTCTAAATCTAGTTTTTCTACAACACTCTCTTGCACCGTTTGTCCATGACGGATTCGTTGCAAGACTAATCCTAAATGCAATAATAAAAACGGCATGAGTGTTTTACGAATCGAATAGCGAAACTCCTTCAATTTCTCCCATATAATCGCCTCAAAATGTGCTAAATCCAATTCCGGATAGACATTTGCAAGCTCTGTGATATTCAAGAAGTCTTCGTTTAATTCTTTCTTCAGTAGTTCTCGATACAATTTTCGCTTACTAGCTTCTGGTCCTTCTAAAACGAGAGAACCGTTTCTTGTGACAAGAAGCAACCCATCGTATTCTTCCAGTTGTTTTTGGACACGAATACGGTCAATATCAAACGTTTTAGCGCTTACAAAACATTGTTCGCAAAAAGCTTCGATGGAAACGCCCTCCCCATTGAACAGGAGTTGCTTCAGCAAGTTGGCGCTTCTTTCTGCGCTATCTTGTGGCGCTCTTAGTAATCCTTCTGGGTCTGCATATCGATTTTGTTGGAAAGCCACGAGGTGATATCCTTTTTGGCGATCCGCTTGAATGATATGCGGCATTTCTCGGTTAATTTGTTCGATATCGGAACGCACTGTTCTTGCGCTGACGCCGAGGCAGGAAGCTAATTCGCGTCCTTTAATCCATTCGTGGCGTGCAAGTAAGTGCAATAGTTGTTGGTGTCGTTGTTTCATAAAAAATCCCTCCACCTCAATTTGACTATATCAGATTCTTTGATTCCATTATACCTAAAATCTTTTCCTATTGTTAGGAAATTTTTAGTCCCTTTTTGAAACATTTCGTAATTTTTCTTACTTTTTGACCGATTTTGGAGGATTGGTGCACTAAAGGGCAAATTATAAAAGTAATCTTATGTAAAAAGTAGATGGAGTCTCTTAGAACTCCTATGGATTATTTTCATCATTATAACAATAACGGCATCCCCTTGAGTCTTTGTCTCAAGGGTAGCAAGCTTCAAACTGAGGGTAAGTGATAAATCGCTAACCCTCAGTAATTCACATTGCTTGCGATTACCTTATTGTTATTATGATGAAATCCATTAGGAGTTCTTCTGAGACTCCATAGACTACTTCTTAATTACAGATTCCTAAAATTTCCCCTTTAGCACACAACAGCAAAATCAGTTAATAAGAAAATTACGAATGATTTCAATCGGTGGGACGGGAAGGAAAGGTAAGGTGCGGTAATAGGGTACCGGTTCGAGCCGAAGTCTCAAGCTCTTTCAAGATTCAAACGACCTCTAGAAAATGACTTTTCAAGAGGTCGTAATTCACTTTGAATGCTATTCCCTATTACTGCTACTATGGAACTTTTCAACTCTTTCGAGATATCTTTTTCAACTGCTCTACCAAAATTCAGTCAACAAGAAAACTACGAACAATTTCAGTCGGCGGGACCGGAACAACATGGTACGGTGCTGCGAAGGTCGGAAAATTTAGATTTGGGCAACAAAAAAGGCACCGGAATCGGTGCCTGTAGGACTGGGGTAGCTGGATTCGAACCAACGAATGACGGAGTCAAAGTCCGTTGCCTTACCGCTTGGCTATACCCCAATGGTGGAGGGGGGCAGATTCGAACTGCCGAACCCGAAGGAGCGGATTTACAGTCCGCCGCGTTTAGCCACTTCGCTACCCCTCCAGCAAATATTAAAATTTCGTACTCAGATATCTTACAATAGTTTGAAATAGAATGCAAGGATTTTACCGCAAAAAAATAAAGAATCTAGTCGGTTTCCTGGCTAGATTCTTTAAGCGTTTATTTTAATTTAGATGTCACTTTCTTCTTCGAGAAGGTACGCTCTTGTTTATTTCCTAATGCGTTCAAACGGGCATCCAATAGAATATGGCGTCCTTCTACGCTTCGGGTATAGATGATTTCGTATGAGCCGATGTATTTTTCGATGTTGGCAACAAAGACGATGACGTCTTCTTTTCGTTTATCGAACATGCTTGGGACGGCAAAATATTTCGTTTGGTCATTGACCCAAGTCATGGCTCTTAGAATATAGCGCTGGTTCTCGATTGGAGCAAAGAATTCCGATAGCGACTGTGCAAAAATTTCTTTTTCGCGCAAGGTTCCACCCTTTAGATAAGTGGCTGTTTGAATCGAATTCTTATCTCCGCGAACGACTCTGGCCTTGCAGTTTTGAGTCTGCAAGTGTCCAGACGCCAGCAAGGCTTTTCGGACGGCTTCGGCAAAAAGTTCGAGGCGTTTATACGGACTCTTGTATAGGAAATATCTCAACCAAACGATGTTTAACACGATAAGCGATAGGATTCCCACTGAATATAAGAGTTGGGACGGTCCGTTCGCAAAATCGAGGATGATATAGATGATTAGTTCCGTCAGTGCGATTGCTTGCGCATAGGTTAGAATTTTTCGTGCATCTGTCAAAAGAACGGTTGGCAAGAATGTCTTGTCCACTGCAACTTCATTAGAGACTTCCATGTCTTCTAGAAGCGGAAGGGATTCATTCCAGCGTTCTCTTAACTCTTCGCGGTTACGCGAGCGTTCGATGGTCTCTTGATTGAGTTTTGTTAAATCCTTCTTCGTAAACTTGATTGTTCCAAGGTCTAATCGATCCACGCCTGATTCAATCGTGTTTTCATTATAGTGTAATCCTAAGAACTGCTTCATGCGGCGTTGTAATAATTCCATATCCGGACTATCGATTCCCACAGCAACCTCTTCGTCTTCTTTCTTCTTGAAAAGTTTTTTCTCTGCCAAATTGATGGACACAAGATACCAAACACTACTTGTCTTATCCGGATTTTCCGGCCAAATGCGAATCGCGCGACCTCGCATCTGATTGCTGAGCATGAAACTTCCGACAAAGCTGGCGAGAATTAATGAGTTCACGCATGGCGCATCCCAACCTTCACCGAGGAGAGATTTTGTTCCAATCACGACATGAATGTGTCCTTCTTGGAAGAGCTGTGTCACGGCGCTGACTAAATCATGTTGCGAACCTACTAAACGCACCTTCACATAGTCGTTTTCATCGAGTTGGCCTACTGGTTGGAACGTAATCTTATTGGGGCCAAAAATAGCCTCTAGACGCGGTTTCACTGCTGATGGAATAATTACGAGACTTCCTGTTAAAACGGCTACAGGAACGTCTAATTGCTGCTCCACAAGCTCTCTACGAAGGACTTCAAAGTACGGTAATACGCCCAGTTGGCTATATTGAACTTCTGGATTTCCTAAGTGCGTCTCAAAGTCTTTTCGAATGAAGTCGGTTAGAATCAATTGTCTCAATTCGCTGCCTAATGTTTCGTATTCCGCCTTGAAAATGTCTCGGACTGCGTTTAATTTCCCAAGAGATTGATTTAACAGTTGGTCGAGTTGTTTATTACGAAGTAACTGCACTTGTTTACGGTCAATCAACCCGAGCGATTTCAACTCATGTTTCAATTCTTTACAGTCTTCTTCGGATAAATCATACCAATGCGGCACGTCGAATAACATTCCCTGTAAGAGAATTTCAAACCACGCCAAGTCAAATGTCGGAAGCAGGCTTGCCCCCAGTAATTGTTGGAAATGTTTCGGGAACTCGATGCCTTTATGTCGTAGGAAAATCAGTGTTGCCGAGAGATACTTCGGCTCGTTTAAGAGTTCATCTTCTGAAATGGTGCCATCGAGCGCGCGGCTTGTTCTCACCGCCTCACAAAACATCGAATCAGACGATAGATTTTTCAAGAAGGCTCTATTCTGCGTAGAAAACTGATCGAGTTGTTTCTCTTCTTCCTTCGTTGGGAAAGAGAAATACACATAGTCCTGGTGTGGACATAAACTGCCCTCTTTAACGAGTTCTGGAACGGTAATTTCTTCATCGATTTCCCCACACATGGCCACATAACGCTCCCAAAGTGCAGGCTCTCCTTCATACGGAGGTGTTGCCGTCAGCGAAATCACACTGATGTCCGCAAAGGATTTACGGAAGGTTTCTAGACTCTTCCACCATTCATTTCGCAAGTGATGACACTCATCGAGGCACAATGTTCCAAGATTTGCTTCCTTAAAGAGCTTAATAATATCCACGTCTTTAAAATCAAAGTGCTCGTTCTCGACCACATCATCCGTATCCTCTACTTCCGCGTCGCCTTCCAGACGATTAATGGCACTGTGCAACGCTTGATACGTCGCAACGGTGATGGTCTTTGGCTGCTTTAGATTTTGCGAAATCATTTCATCGGCTAGACTCGCATCATCCAAAAACGCCTCACGAATACGGTCCACCCACTGCTGGCGAATCGTCACGGTCGGCACTAAAATAAGCGCAGGATTACTATTGCGACGGATAAATTCAATTCCTAGCGTCGTTTTCCCAGAACCTGGAGCCGCCACCAAATGAATATGGCCATCCGCCATAATCGTATCGCTCTTTTCTAAAATGCGCTTTTGGTACTGGCGCCACTCGCCTTTAAAAGCTAGATGATCTAACATCAGGCTCCTCCTCTCCCTTCGAATCTTCTCTCTTATTTTATCACTCTTCCCTCTATAAAAGAAGGATGACAAAGCTTATGTCGAATCAGGCTTTCAGAAATCAATAAAAAAATGGACCCACACTGTGAGTCCATGTCATTATTCTGTCTTACACCTGGCTCGAACCGGTGCCCCGTAACAGTTCATATGAAGACATCCGTGAGAATTCGAAGTAATCCGCTATTCTCAACTATTTTATGCTTCTATTTGTTTTTGTTGATAGTCCTTTGAAACTTTCATCAAAGTCTCGTAAGCTTCTGCCAACTCTTCTTTTAAAGTCGCATCTTTCAAGTACGACTGCACCTTGGCAATCACTTCTTTCTCGCGACTGGCATCTAAAATCGCGATACCATTTTCTTTTTTTATACGAGCGACATCGACAACGACTTGCATGCGGCGTTCAAAGAGCGCTACAATCTCGCGGTCGATGGCATCAATCTCTGCGCGTTGTTTTTCTAACACTCGATTTCCTCCTACTGTTAAATTCCAAAGAAGACGCCTAATGGATAACCTACAATAATCGCACTAGCAGCGCTGAGTAGGAATAGGCCTCCTCCGTATACAAAGGCATCCTTTGCATTCGTCCAACCCGAACCGACCGAAATCGCTACATACGGCATACTTGGCGGTGTCATAAAGGCAAGACTTGCCATAAATCCAATCAAGCAGGCAATGGTTCCCGCTTGGACGTCGACGGAGCCTGTCGCATAGACGGTCGTTAATACGGTTGTTACTACCGATACGGTTACTAAGTTTGAAGAGACATTTGTTTGTAATCCTGCCCAGAGGACGAAGATGATTACGACAAGAATTGGGGCCAGTGTCGCAAATACCGGTACGAGTGAACTTTCAAGAAGTCCGATGACTCCTAATTCCGGTTTTGTGACAAGAGTTCCCATGCTTAAAGTGGCTCCAACCAAGAACATACTTGGCCAGTACACACCTTTTTGAAGCCCTTCTTGAATCGATAAGAGTGGTTTCCCGTCAAACGACAGAATCGCCATCACGATGACCCCAATCATCGGTGGGAATGCCATTCCTGCAGTTTTTAGGAAGGCTGCAACATCTGGTAAGAATCCTCCTACGAGTTCTGGTAACACCCATAATAAGACGACGCCCATGAAAATCAGCACTGTTGCCGTTTCGCGTTTGGATTTGGCAGGAAGTGCTTCAAGCGATTCGAGTGGTTTCATTTCGACGTTTGATAAATCCACTCTCCAAATAGTTCTAAGAACAGCCCACATCGCGATAAAGAGCACGAGTCCGGCTGGAATTCCAATCATCATATATTGCGCGTTGGAAATCGCGATTCCTGTCGCATTTTTGTAAAGCGCCATGGCGGTCACAGAGAAGACGTGATTGATTGGCGTCATCGCTGTACCGATTGCTACTGTTGCAAAAAGTGCGATTAGAAGCACCGAAGCCTGTCTATCGCCTTTTTTCAATCCAAGCACAGCCATGATTTCCTCGTAAATCGGGAAGACGATCATAAAGAGAATCGTCGGCGAAATAAAAAGGCTAATGGCAAGAACGCTGGCGTAAAAAGCCCCGATAAAATGCCATGGAGACTTTCCTGCAAAGGAGCTTCCGAGTGCACGCGCGACGAAACGTCTAAGTGCAGGCGTTTGTTCCAAAGCGTAAGTCATTAAGAATGTAAATAATAGGAAGACAAAGGTTGTATTCCCAAACGACAGGCTAAAAATCTGTCCGTAGTTGACGCCTGGAAGCATCCCGATTCCTAACATCACATAGCAGAGAACGCTTGGCCAGTCCGTTGCGACAAAGAGCCAAAGTAATAGACTGCTAAAGAAGATGGATAGGATGGAAATTGTTGGTGCTTCAAGCCCAAATAATGATTGTTGTGTAATGGTTAAAAATCCGCTCGTTCCCATGAGAACAGCGCTGAGTGCAACGATGGATAGTTGCAACTTGGTCCATGTTTTTCCTTTCATTGGTTCACCTCATTCTTATCTATCCTACCTCATTTTTTAGCAGATTGCTATTGGAAATAAAGAGTTTCTGCAAATTTCTAAGCAGTTTTCTACTATTATATAGAAGAAATTTTTCTCAAAACAAAAAGCCGGGCACGAAGCCCGACTCTGGATTAATGTTCTAATTTTAAGGTTTGTGCTAAACGTTTGTACATTAACATCGCAAGTACGCTATTTAGACCGAACTTCACGATATTAAATGGAAGTAATGCGAATGCCATTAATGACCCTAAGTCTGTTACCAATGGGTTTAATGCATGTGCTGCGGCCACGATTTTTTCCATTGGGAAGTTCATCGCTGTTGCGTAAAGTGGGAACATTACGAAGTAGTTCGCTGTCAGTAACACCACTGTCGCTGAAATTGTACCGATGACTAAGCTGATCACCGCTGATTTGAAATTACGGCGACGTTGATAGTAAAGCACTGCTGGTAACATGAAGCTTAAGCTACCGATTAAGTTCACTGTCTCACCGATTCCAAAAGTCATTGACCCGTTATAGAAGAAGTTTAACAACACTTTAATAAGCGCAATCAAGCTTCCGTGCAATGGTCCAAGAAGATATCCACCCAGCAATACTGGTAAATCCGAGAAGTCGAGCTTCACGAATGTTGGGATAAACGGTACGTTGAACGATAATAGCATTAATACGGTACTAATCGCACCAAAGACTCCTACTAGAACAATTTTTTTAGCCGATGTTCTGTTCGACTTTTTTACATTTGTACTCATGGTACGTCCTCCTTCATAGGGCGAAGGAAATTGCACTGTTTCTCAGTTTCAAAGAAAAAAGCAGCATTGAAATGGACCTTTCAATACTGCTCATCAAATAGACTTGTTGAAATAGTGCCATTTTCTCACATCTAGACTATACTATCGGTTCTGGAATTGCACCAGATCATGCCAATCGGCTCGTGGACTATACCACCGGTCAGGAATTTCACCTTGCCCCGAAAATGTTATTTATGTTTGTATTGTAGCACCTCGCCGCCACTTAGGCAATCTCTCTGCCTCAAAAAGCTGTTTTTATGCTGTTTCTCCAATAAAAAAACTTGGATGACGTTTATCATCATCCAAGTCCTGCTATTTGATTGATAAAATTATTTCTTTTCTTCTTTTTGCTCAACAAATCCAAGGCGTTCAATGTTTTCTTTAGATGCTGAAAAACTTACTTTGCCATCTTTCTTAATCAGTGCAACATCCATTGTTTCATATAAACTTGGCGCTTTTGCACGACTTTCTGAGTCATCCAATTTGAACTTCTTCATGTCTATTTCAACAGTGAATGCTATTTCTTTTTCACTATCTACAGAAGTAACTTTTACGCCCTCTGTAGCTTTCATTTGATTCACGATTTCATCTCTTCTTTGACGTGCTGCTGTTGCATATTCCGGAACACTTGATAAACGTACTACGATATCGGTTGTTAGAGATAAAACTGTGTCATTCTCTTTGTCATATACATATGTATAAGTGACCTTCGAATTTTCTGTTTGCAAAACAAATGATGCTTTACTTTCTGAACGGCATCCTAGTAATACAAACAATGTCCCTAGTAGTACAATGGATAATTTCAAGATTTTCTTCATTAGAATACTCCCTTTAATCTGACTTGCTTTTATCATAGAAAATGAACTATCGTTTGTCAAATTCTGTTGAAGTCCACACTCATCATTTATATAAAAAAACTTGGATTACGTTTGCCATAATCCAAGTTCTTCTATATTTATTTTTCTTCTTTTTGCTCAACAAATCCTTTGCTTTCAAGGCTTTCTTTGGATGCTGAAAAACTTATTTTATCGTCTTTTTTTATAAGCGCCACATCCATTGTTCTATATAACTCTGGTGCTTTTGCACGACTTTCTGAATCATCCAATTTGAACTTTTTCATGTCCACTTCAACCGTGAAATTTAATTCTTTTTCAGTGTCTGATGTAGTGACTTTTATGCCTTCGATATCTTTCATTTCATTCACGAGTGCATCTCGATTTTTACGTGTTATTGTATCGTATTCTGGAATATTGGCTAGTTTAATTACTGACTTCGTTGTTAGAGATAAAACTGTGTCATTTCCTTTGTCATATACATACGTAAAAGTAACCTCCGCATTTGCCGTTTGAAAAACAAATGACGCTTTACTTTCTGCACGGCATCCTAGTAATACAAATAATGCTCCTAATAGTACAATCGATAACTTCAATATTTTCTTCATTCAAATACTCCTTAAATCTGACTTGTTTTTATCATAGAAAATGAACTATGGTTTGTCAAATTGCGTTGCTGTCTACATTCAACATTTATATAAAAAAACTTGGATTCCATTCACTGAAATCCAAGTTCATATCGATTATTTCACTTCTTGAAATCCTTCTTTTAGAATACTCTTTTTAGATTCTTCAAAGCTGTAAATACCATCTTTCTTTATTACCGCTGTATGAACGCTACTATATAGAGCTGGCGCTTTAGCACCTGCCTTTCCATCCTCATAGTTAAACTTCTTAAGATCCACTTCAATTGTTATCTTTAGTTCTTTTGCGCTATCAGATTGAGTGACTTTAACCCCTTCAATGCCGCTCGCGTCGTCTACTATTAGTTTTTGGGTACTACGTGCTTTCTCTTCGATTTCTTTACTTTTTGAAATGTCGTAGATGAGATTAAATGTCACAGATGAAACTGAATCTTTTTCTTTATCGTATACATAGGTTATTTTTTGTTTTATATCACTTAAATCAAAAACAAATTCACTTTTAGATTCTGAGCTACAACCGATTAAAACAAATAACGCTCCTAACAACACCATTGTTAATTTCAAAATTTTCTTCATTAGAATACTCCTTTAAATTTGACTTGTCTTTATCATAGAAAATATAGTACCCGATGTCAAATCTGCTTTTATAAAATCACTACAATAAAAAAAGAGCAAACAAAAACCGCCTCCTTTTCAGGAGACGGTCATTTCATTTCATATTAGAAACGGATGTATGTTGCTTGAGCTGCAACGCTTGCTGAGATTGTACGGTAAGAGATTACGTTTAATCCACGTACGTTCATTTCAGAGATGTATAATGAACCATCTGCGTTAACTGCTTCTACGAAAGCTACGTGTCCGTAAGTTGGGTCAGCACCTGCTAAACCTTGTTGGAATACGATTGCTGAACCAGCTGATGGTGAGTGAGATACTGAGTATCCATAGCTACGAGCGTATGATGGCCATTCAGCCGCGTTACCCATCATGCTGTGACCGATTGGTGTACCAACTTGTGCCATACGGTTAAATACGTAGTAAGTACATTGTCCGAAGTATCCACCGTTAAGTGAAGCACGGAAACTTGGGTCAACTGCTGGGAAACCTCCGCCAGTTGTGTAAGTGTAGCTTGATGTTTGTGCTGGAGCTGCTGGTGTTGAAGTAGAGCTTGAAGTTGAAGCTGTACTTGTTGAAGCTGTGCTAGCTGCTGCAGGTGCAGGAGCTTGATATGAAGTTTGTGTAGCAGTTGTTTGTGATTGTGAAGCTTGTGCTGCTAATGCTTGACGAGATGCTTCAGCAATACGAGCTGCTTCTGCTTCAGCTTTTGCTTTTTCTTCAGCTAAACGTTTTTGGAAAGCTTCTTTTTCAGCAACTAATCCATCACGTTTTGCGATTTCAGCTAACTCTTCTTGTGAAAGGTTCGCTAATAATACTTTGTTTTTAGAGAAAGTATCGTTTAATTCTGTTTGTAATGAAGCTAATTCTTTTTCAGCTGCTTCTTGTTCAGCTAATTTTTCTTGTTGAGCTTCTTCTTTAGATTCTACTTGTTTTTTGTCCTCAGCTTGTTGTTGCATTAATTCGCGGTTTGCGCTCATTAAGTCCATTACAACACCGATACGGCTAACCGCATCTGATAAGCTTTCAGCGTTTAATAAGAAATCTAAGTATGAACGAGCACCGTTTGTTTGTACTGAACGAGCTTGTTCTTCTAAACGTGAGTTACGTTCTGCGATTACTTTTTCTAATTTAGCAATTTCAGCTTTTAATGTTTCGATTTGTTCTTGAACTTCAGCTTTTTTAGCTTGAGTTGTATCAATTTTAGTTTGTACATCAGATAATTCTTTCGCTAATGTATCGATTGTAGAATTAACTGCTGATTTTTTCTCATTGATGTTAGCGATTGATGAGTTAACTGTTTCGATTTGTGAATCGAAATCTTGCGCGTTAACTGATGGCGCTAAAGCTCCTAATGATAATACTGTTCCTGTTACTAATACTGTTAATAAACGTTTCTTCAAGTGATTTTCCTCCAATGTTTCTCACTAATATATATTCGAAGTAGCCGGTCACGGCTTTTAATAAAACTTAACTTGGTACTATAATACCATAGGACTTTAGGCCGATGTTGATTTTCTTCGAATTGATAATACCTTGTAACAAAACTGTAACATAACCCGAACGACTGACCTTTTTGATACATAAATAGTTATTTTTTGTGAAATATTACAGTGTAAAATGTGAATTTTTGGAGATTTTTAGCACAGAAAATCATTTAAAAACTATAGGTACGCTCAATACCATGGAAGCTCAGACAGGCTTTATTAACATGGACAACTTCGATACCATTTTCAATGCGGTAACGGTGGAAAAAGTATAATTCCATTTGATTCCAAAGAATCCTTGCGGATTTATTGATAATAACTGTAATGGGGGACCGGTTCGAGCCGAAGTCTCTCACCTTTGGGAGTAAGACAAAAGCTAAAAATGGACTCACAGTGTGAGTCCATTTTGCTTTGTAGTCTTACCCCCGCAAGGCTGATTAGCTTTAAGCAAATCACGAGTGATGAAGCTGAAAGCAATCAGCTACTGCGTTGAAATCTATATCTATAATTATTTTAGAAGGATATAAGACTCCTACTATTTCGCATTTAATCCTATCCCCTATTACGGTTATTATAAAATCCGCCTATTCTTTGGAATCTTATTTTTTTCTCTGCTTGAAAATAGAGCTGCACATTCTGCATTAAAGAAAATTGAGCTTCTATGGATTGAGCGGGTGCAGGTTTAAATGGGAAATTTCTGGCTTTTGCATTCGAAATACGCTCACTAAATCTTGAGTTTGGGAGCCAACAAATTCGGGCTTTTGACCAAAAAGTTATTTTGCAATATAACGTATATGTCATATTGTGTTTTTTACATTTGCTTTTGAAATACGATTGTATAAGCGTTTATAGCAGGTTTAAAAATCTATTTAAAACATTTTTTTAGTTCAAACTTTGTGAACTGCTCGTTATCGTCAGTTCATCAAGCAAAAAAATTCTTAGTCGTTTTGGATGCAATGCACCCGGAGGATGATTCTGTAGAATACTGCGGATTTTATCATCACAGTAACGTGGTAGAGCATAAAAACGAGGGAGAAAGACAGAAATGTCATGGATACATTTGTATCTATGGCATTTCGTTTTCTTTCCCCCACAAAGTTGAATAGGAATGAGATAGCTGTTTACAGCTAGACTCATTCCATTCAACCACTGTGCTAAGAGGGCGTAGGATTGTTAATCCGTACGCCCTCTTTGAGGCTTTTAAGGCGCAAGACCAAGGCTTGCGCCGGTGCAACGTTACAGTGATGATAATTAAATCTGCAAGGATTCAAAAGAATCATCCATAAGTCTTTTATTTCAATACCACTAAGAAGTATTTTTTCTTACCGCGGCGGACGATGACGAAGCGTTCTTCGAAGGATTGTTCTTTCGTCCATTCGAATTCGAGGTCCGTTACTTTTTCACCGTTGATAGAAATCGCGCCGTTTTGAATGTCTTCGCGTGATTGTCTTCTTGATGGTTCGATGCCAAGGTCCACAAGCCAAGTTGCTAGGTTTTGGCTTTCTTTTGAACTTTCAAATGTTGGCATGTTTTTGAAGCCTTGTTCGATTTCGTCGGCTGTTAATTGTTGTACGTTCCCTGTGAAGAGCGCGTTTGTAATTTTCTTCGCGTCTTCTAAGGCTTTTTCGCCGTGAACGAAGCGAGTCACTTCTTCGGCAAGGCGGATTTGTGCTTCACGTTTATGTGGTTCTGTCGCCACTTTTTCTTCGAGCTCTTCGATTTCTTCGCGTTCTAGGAATGTGAAGTACTTGATGTATTTAATCACGTCGCGGTCATCTTGGTTTAACCAGAATTGGTAGAATTCGTATGGAGTTGTCTTTTCAGGGTCAAGCCATACAGCACCACCAGCTGATTTTCCGAATTTTGTACCGTCTGATTTTAACATCAACGGAATTGTTAAACCGTACGCACGAGACTCTGCGCCTTCTACTTTACGGATTAATTCAAGACCTGAAGTGATGTTCCCCCATTGGTCTGCACCACCGATTTGGACTTGCACGTCTTCTGTCTTGAATAAATGCAAGAAGTCCATTGATTGTAGGATTTGGTATGAGAATTCTGTAAATGAAATCCCCACTTCTAGACGGCTTGCGACCACGTCTTTTGCCAGCATTGTGTTCAAGTTGAAATGCTTCCCGTAGTCACGTAAGAAGTCTAATAATGATAAATCTTTTGTCCAATCGTAGTTGTTTACAAGGCGCAATGTTGCTTGGTCTTCATCTGTTGTGAAGAATAATTTCTTCATTTGCGCTGTTAATTTTTCAACGTTGTGTTGAACTTGTTCCATTGATTGAAGTACACGTTCGCTTGTACGACCACTCGGATCTCCGATTGAACCTGTCGCTCCACCAATTAAGATGACTGGTTTGTGTCCTGCTAATTGGAAACGACGAAGAATCATAAATGGAATTAAGTGTCCAATGTGCATGCTGTCACCAGTTGGGTCTACCCCACAATAGAGCGATACAGCCTTTTCGTTTGTTAAGGAACGTAAGCCTTCTTCATCTGTCATTTGGTTGATGGCACCGCGCCATTCTAAATCATCGATAATGTTCATCTTGTTTCTTCCCTTCTTTCTTGTAAATAAAAAATCCCTAATAGCCAAAAAGACTATTAGGGACGATTTTCACCGTGTTACCACCCTTGTTGACGATGCCAGGCATCATCCACTCGAGCATCCTTATCGCGGATGAGACGTCCTGACGGATAGCTCCCAAGTGTACTTCGCGGATGTGGGGGATTGTCTTGCACCGACCGACAATTCTCTTCTTTCACCCGTGGACAACCACTACTGCGCTTGTTCATTGCTTCTATATGTGCATTTAGTATACGGCTTATCCTACTTGATGTCAATGACTACATTTCATCTGGAGCAGCTACGCCAAGAAGCGCTAAGCCTTGTTTTAGGATGCTTGCTGTTGTTTGTACTAAAGCGATACGGCTGTTGAAGGCTTCATCTTCAACGAGTACTTTTGTATGTGCGTAATATTTATTGAACGCTTGTGCTAAATTGATAACGAATTTCGCAATCGCTGATGGTTCGCATTTTTCTTCAGCAAAGCGGACAACGTTTGGATAGTTTTCGATGAGTTTCAATACTTCCCACGCATCATCGTCTGTTAATGAGAACGCCTCTTTTGTATCGACAATATGGTTGGCTTTACGTAAAATACTCATCGCACGAGCATGCGTATATTGTACGTATGGCCCTGTTTCTCCTTCGAATTGCACGACTTCTTCAAGCGCGAAGTCGAAGTTATTTGTACGGTCGTTCTTCAAGTCGTGGAAAATTACCGCACCCACCCCAACAGCATGTGCTACTGCTTCTTTGTTTTCAAGCGATGGATTTTTCGCTTCGATTTGTTTCAACGCAAGTTCTGTCGCTTCTTTTAACACGCCTTCAAGAAGGATGATTTTTCCTTTACGTGTCGATAATTTCTTACCGTTCAATGTGATTAGTCCGAATGGAATATGCACGATATCTTCAGACCAAGGTAAGTTTAATTCGTTTAAGACTGCTTTTAATTGTTTGAAGTGGTTTGATTGTTCCATCCCTACCACGTAAATACATTTTGCAAAATCATAAGTATTCTTACGGTAGTTTGCAGCTGCTAAGTCACGTGTCATATATAATGTTGCGCCGTCTGATTTTTTAATCAACGCTGGTGGTAAATCATATTTCTCAAGGTCTACGATGGTAGCACCATTATCCACTTTTAATAAGTTGGCGTCTTCAAGCATGTCGACCACAACGTCCATCTTGTCGTTATAGAACGCTTCACCGTTGTAAGAATCAAAAGTCACGCCTAGTAAGTCATATACGCGGTTGAATTCTTTTAAGGATTCACTTCTGAACCATTCCCATAGACGAACGGCTTCAGCATCTCCATCTTCTAGTTTTTTGAACCATGCACGACCTTTGTCATCGAGCGTTGGGTCTAGTTCTGCTTCTTCGTGGAAACGAACGTACAATTTAATCAGTTCTGCGATTGGATCTGCTTTTACAAGCTCTTCGCTTCCCCATAATTTGTACGCTTCGATGAGTTTCCCGAATTGTGTTCCCCAATCTCCTAAGTGGTTGATACGAATTGGCTCGTAGCCCACTTTTTTCTCAAGGTTCGCAATCGCGTTCCCGATTACTGTTGAACGTAAATGTCCCATTGACATTGGTTTTGCAATATTTGGTGAAGACATATCGATGACCACTTTACGTCCTTGACCGTAATCCCAGTCACCGTAATGTTCTCCAAGTTCTAAGACTTCTTTTAAGACTTCATCGGCAAAAGCGCTACGTTCTAAGAAGAAGTTCGCGTATGGTCCCATTGCTTCTGCACGTTCGATGTGCTTATCGCTAACGGCTTCCACGATTTCTGTCGCGATGGCTTGTGGAGCTTTACGTAATACTTTTGCAAGTGTAAATGCAGGGAAAGCAAGGTCCCCTTGGTTTGCGTATTTAGGCACTTCAATCATTGATACGATTTCATCAACGCTTAAATGCTCACAGACTGTTTTTGCGATTTGTTCTGCAACAATTTTCTTATAATTCATCTTTGTTCTCCTTTTCTTTGGTTTTTATACTCGGATATCCATTTGCACAAAAAAATCCCTATACGACGACAGTCATATAGAGACGAGAATTCCCGTGGTACCACTCTGCTTGCTCAAATTGAGCCACTTTACTCGGTAACGGCGAATCCGGATTATCCTACATTTCAAATAATCATTTCAAAAGTGCGGTTCATTTTTAATGAATGGTTGGCTTTCACCCTTCCAACTCGCTAATACATTCGGTTAAAAACTACTCTCTTTTTCATCAATTTTGCTATTTAACTGTCATCCACTGTATCATAACTAGCCTCATTTTGCAATTTTACTTCTCTTTGAAATAACGAATCCCATTGACCACTGAAGAAATCGCAAATAATACTGCCACAATTCCATAGAGGGGCTTCGAAACGAACGCTAAAATCACAAAGGCAATCGCACAAATGGCGTACACAATACATTGATATAAGTTTTGATTCATCCCTGTCACCTACTTCAATTTATCATGGTCATACGTGTGCACGAGTTCAAGCCCTGCAAAACGTTGTTGACGAAGCGCTTCGTATACGACAATCGCTGCCGTATTCGACAAGTTCAATGACCTTACATGCGTATCGTTCATCGGAAGACGCAAGCATTTTTCTTCGTTTTCACGCATAAACTCTTCAGGAAGGCCGGTTGTTTCTTTCCCGAACATGAAGAATTGTTCCTCATCGCGGGCTAAATCCACCTCATCATACGTATGGTTAGCGAATTTTGTAATTAAATATAATGGACGTTCTCCTAAATACTCCAGGAACGCTTCAAGGGATTGGTGATACGTAATATCGACATCATGCCAATAATCAAGCCCCGCGCGTTTTAAGTGCTTATCATCTGTCGAGAATCCAAGCGGTTCAATCAGGTGCAGTGGCGAATTCGTCGCTGCACATGTTCTTGCGATATTTCCAGTATTGGCTGGGATTTGTGGTTCAAATAATACGATATGATTTACCGTCATTTGGTTGCCTCTTCTCTATATTTTTTCTTGTAAGACTACAATTGCTTTATCTAATTCTTCCACTAACTCGATATCTTCCTTCGACGGATTTTCGAGAGAAGCGAGTTTCTTGGTTGCTGCTGCTTTTTGCTCGTTAAAATAATCGATCATCTCTTGATTCGACTCATTCACGATTTCTGCAACGGCCCATGCAGCAGTTCCCTTCATTACAGGACGCATATCTTCTTTCATAACACGAAGAAGAAGTGGTACTGCCGTTTTATCACGGTAGTTGGCCAGGGCGATAGTCGCATTTCGTTGCAACGGCTTCTTCCCACGCCACGATCCAGCCATTTTGCCAAAACGCTCCTTGAATTCCTTGTTCGAAATCGTCACGAGCGGCTTCAATAGCGGATGCGTCTCTTCAACGGATGGCTCCATTTCAGGATGCAAGTGGAAATCTTTCCCCTTATTATATGGACACACTTGCTGGCAAATGTCACAGCCGTAAATCACATGCCCGATTTTTTTACGAAACTCTTGCGGCATAAAGCCCTTCGTCTGCGTCTGATACGACAAGCAGCGCATGGCATTCATTCGTCCATCTCCAAGGAGCGCACCGGTTGGACAGAAATCCACACAGCGCGTACAATCGCCGCAGCCGTAGTCCACCATTTCATCGGTTGGAAACTCGATATTCGTAATCAACTCGCCTAAGTAGACATACGAGCCAAATTCCTTCGTAATGAGAAGTCCATTTTTGCCGACAAAGCCAATCCCCGCACGCTCAGCCACGCGGACATCGATTAATTCGCCCGTGTCGACCATCGGCTTAAATCTTGAATCTTCGTCTTGAACTTCTTCTTTGATGTAATGAATCAGTGCTTCCATGCGTCTTGAGAGAATAAAGTGATAATCCTCCCCCCACGAAGCCCGCGCAAAGGCCCCGCGACGCTCTCCCTTCACACGTTCCGGCTTATTCTTTGGAAGTGTCGGATACGCCAGCGCGATGGAAATAATGGTTTTTGGAGTGTCGAAGATTTTCTCAGGATAAATACGCTCTTCTAGCACTGGATGCTCAAATCCTGTCGTATGGCCGAGTTCTTTGGAACGACGCATGCTCTCTTCTAAGTGCGTAAACGGCTCGGCAGAAGCAAAACCAATCTTATCGATTCCAAGCTCTTTACTTTTAGCGATAATTTTCTGTTTTAAGACTGCTGTATCCATCAAAAACCTCCTCTCTTTCTTCCTATCTATTGTACTATACTTCTCTTTTATCACAAAGTGTCTAAATTTTGAGCAAAAAAAAACGCTAGCCTTCGGTGTAAACACTGCGAAAGTTAACGTTAGTCGAACATCTCTTGCCGTGCAAAATGAATTACAGAGCAAAAGATTATTTGTATAATAGCGCTTTTCTAAGAAAAAATCAACTGAAAAGTTAAGAAAAGTGTAAGAAATTTAAAACAAGAGAAAAATGGACCCTTTTCAGCATAAAAGCAGCCTCAAAAACAGCTATAAACATTGCCGTTTAGACAAAAACAAGGACCCACACTGTGAGTCCTTAAGCATTATGCGTCTTTTTTGTGCGCTTCTTTAATTTTGTTGAAGATGCTTTCTGTAATATAGGCACCTGCTTCTGGGTTTCCTGTTCCGTTGATGATTACATCATGAAGTCCTAGGTTGCCATCGAGTGGTTGCATGAGCCCTTGCCACTCTTCTCCAAATTTTTGGCGGAATCGTAGCCAGTCTGTGAAGAACATCAAGGCTTGTTCCTTATCTCTTCCTTCGACCATCGCTAAATCAAACGTCATGCCTTCTTTGAAACTTGTCACGCCGTTTTCGTTAGCTTGTGGAATTTCACCATGAGTACGCATTGGCACGATGAAAGTAGACTTCACTAATTCTTGTCCGAAGAAATGGAAGTACATTTCATGTAGAAATTCTTTTTCAGGAGTATCTGGTTTTCCTAATTGACCTAGAAGTAGCATCCAACGAACCAATCCTGGGTTTTCTACAGGAATGTCGACATCACGCATACCTTCGTAGTTTGGAAACTCAATCAATCCCTCTGCTGCAATCGCAGTATATTCAGAAAGGATGCGAACGCCTTGCGCACCGTCGAGTAAAACGACTTCTCTAATGAAGTTTCGAATACCTTCTTTATCTTCTCCATTGTCGATATAGCGAAGTTCTAAGTCTTCCGTATCTTCATTTTGTTCTTTCAAGTTTTCTTTAAACGCCTTCGTTACGAAATGAACCATTGGCGGTGAAGTGACATAGTTATCGCTATCGGTTGTCGTTGTTTTTGCAAATAAGTATGGTTCACCCGTTTTCTTAGAATAAACCGCGTAAATACCATCTAAAAGGAATAATTTGTCGCGAACAATCGTTACAAGCGTGCGAATCTTGTTGAAGTTTTCTTCACGTGTTTCTTCCGTATCGTTTTCCGCATTCGCGTTGCAATACCATAAAAGAAGTCGCCAAATTTCGGCCACGTCAGATACTGTTAAATGCGCGCGGTCCATATCCGTAAGCACGCCACCTTCAACCCCGATAAAGCGTTCGCCTAATGCGTTGATATATGCAGAATAGAGTTGTTTTTCAGTAACGCCTTCAGAGTGAAGCACTGTTCCGACATATGGGAAAAATTGTGTCGCATTCTCCACCCATAAAACGGCTTTTTTATTCGATGCTTCCATCACACGATCTTCACCGACTTGAATTCCGTAGACCGCCGTTCTAAACGGTTCATCATCGTCACTACCTAATTTTGTAAGTAGTACTTCATCCCCAACTTTCACCGTTCCGTTGACTTGTCCGGCAACGACCATATCTGGTGAATCTTTTGACACAGAGTATACATATTCAATCCCCACAGTAAACACACGTGGTTCTTCAGTTTCTTTTTGTTCTTCCACTTTTTTTGGAGCAGGCTCAACGGCTGCTTGCTCTTCCTTTTTTTCTTCTGGTTGAACCGGTTTTTCTTCTACTTTCGGTTCTTCTTTTTTACGAGAAAATAAATCTTTAAATCCCATGGTAAATCCTCCTGGTGTTTAGTAGTTCTATTATAGCATACTTTTACTGTTTGTTTTCACCCTTTTTCACGATGGCCACAACATAGTGCACCGTTACTTTTGAGAGCGGATGAGAGGTGCTATAGGCCTTATCTTCGGCACTTGCTCCCCAGTATAAAGGCGTCATTTCGAGTAAATGACGATAAGTTTCTTCTGTTAAATCGACCGTGTAGCGTACCTCTTCAAACGTGACTTGAGGGCATTCGGACTGCACGCGTTCTAGGATATCCGCATTCGAATACGTTTGTTTTTCCGGATTTGAACGGTAGAGCTGTTGGCGTAATTCTGCTAAATAATCATTGCCTGGAATTACTTTAACAAGTGTCCCTCCTGGAGCCAATACGCGCATAAACTCTTGATAGTTCGACGGCGTTAAAATATTCAAAAGCGTCCCACAAGATTCATCCGCAAATGGCAAGTTCGCCAAGTCTCCTAAGAAGAATAGCGCTTGGTTTCCAAAATGAACCGACGCTTGATGGATGCCTTCTTTAGCGATATCCATGCCGCATAAAGGTGCCTTCACGCGCTTTGATAACCACGATAAATGACTGCCTTCCCCACATCCGATATCGACAATAAACTTCTCTTCGTCTGCCGAAAGATGCGGCAAAATTGACTCTAATAAAGGCTCAAAGAAGCCACTCTGCGCCAGTTCATAGCGATGATGGAAAAGAGGCGCATCATAATCCGTATTCGCATTTTGCTTCATCAGATGCAAGGTCCCTTTTTTCGAAATATTAAATCGGTGCCCCTTCCCGCAAACCACGCTATGATTCTGGGCAGAAACCATCGCATCATGGCAATACGGGCAACGAAAGGCATGTAGATGTTGGTTGATGAAATGCTCGGCCCAATCGATTTTCTTAATGGCCGCATTTTGTACTTCCTGTTTTGTCATTCGATACACTCTTTCTCGTTTTCTCTGTTTCAGTATAGCACATTCGCAACCAAATGCTGGAAACAGTCTATTTTGAGAATTTTTAAGAGAGTGCTACAATGAATTTACTTGAAGAAAATGGAAAAGGTGAAGGAGAAGAATTATGACACAAAAAATTCCAGTTACAATCGTCAGCGGCTTCCTTGGCGCTGGGAAAACGACTTTAATCAACAAAGTTTTAAAAGAAAAACACGGCGAACATATCGCTGTTGTCATTAACGAATTCGGCGAAATCGGTGTAGACCATCAATTCGTGCTTGACGTTGAAGAAGAAATCTATCAAATGGATAACGGCTGCCTCTGCTGTACGCTTCGTACAGACATTGCTGATATGTTGAAATCCATCTTAATGGTCAAAGAACAAAACGGCATTCGCGTGGACCGCGTGTTATTCGAGACAACAGGTCTTGCTGATCCAGCTCCAATCGCACAAACATTTATTAACGTGCCATTCTTAAATGAGCACTTTATCTTAGATGCGGTATTAACAGTTGTGGATTCTAAAAACTTCCTATACCAAACAGCGCATCAACCTGAACCAGCCAAACAAGTTGGTTTCGCGGATAAAATTTTCATGTCAAAACATAGCTTAGTAGACGAAACCATCTACGCGAAAGTGATTAACGAAGTTCGCAGCATCAATGCCTTTGCGGAAATCCAAGACCTTGACGCACGTCCTGTGCATATGAGCGACATGTTCGGACTTGAATTGTTCTACGCATCTGAGAAGAAAATCTTAGAAATGCAAGAACACGCTGAAGAAGAATATTGCGAAGAATGTGGCCATACACATGCACACGGTGACCACGATCACGAGCATCACCATCATGATCACGAACATCACGATCACGACCATGACCACGAACATGAACACCATGACCATGATCACGAACATCATCATCACCATAGTCATAGCCACCATAGCGGTATTAACTCATTCGTCATCGAGACTGAAAAACCATTAGTTCTCGCAAACATTAACGAATGGTTGAACGAGCTTGTCTATATTTACGGCCCAGAATTATACCGTTACAAAGGAATCTTGAACGTGGAAGGATTAGATTACCAAATCATCTTCCAAGGAGTTCAAATGAGCTTTGATATTTCAAGAGGTCGCGATTGGAAGGATACAAAACGCGGCTCAACATTGGTCTTCATCGGAAAGAACCTTCCAGAAAATCAATTACGCGAAAGCTTTATTGCTTGTACTGAAAAATAAATCAAACGAAAAGGTCGCCCAAGTAGGGCGACCTTTTACTTTTTATCTTAATTTCTACCTTAATGGATTTCTATTTTCCAAGTTCATCCAATAATTCTTGGTGTTTTTGTCGCCAATCTGCCTTCTCTTCTTCGGTAATTTCACGAAGAACGCGGCATGGATTTCCGACCGCAATCACATTACTTGGAATGTCTTTTGTTACCACAGATCCAGACCCGATAACCGTATTATCGCCAATCGTCACTCCCGGATTCACCGTCACATTGGCCCCGAGCCATACGCTATTGCCAATCGTAATCGGGATTCCAAATTCTGGACCCGCATTGCGCGTTTCGGCATCGATTGGATGTCCCGGTGTCACAAGCGATACATGCGGCCCGAACATGCAGTTGTCCCCAATCGTAATCGGCGCTACGTCTAATAATGTACAGTCGAAATTCGCATAGAAGCCTTCGCCAATCGTTGTATGAACTCCGTAGTCCACATAGACGGGTTGCTCCATGTAAATTTTCTCGCCGGTTTTTCCAAATAACTGTTTTAATAACGCACGTCTTCCTTCGAAATCATCGAAGTCCAAACGATTGTATTGTTGCGCTAATTTTTTTCCTTTAATCGATAAGTCTCTTAGCCCTTCTGTGAGAGACGGAATATATAAGTCTCCTGTGAGCATGCGTTCTTTCATGGTTTTCATTCTGTCTCCGCCGTTTCTGCATACGCCTTTGCTTGAACGATGCGCTTTTCGAGTTCCAAAAGGTCGATAAAGCGTGCTTGCCGCGCGAATTCTTTGTCTCCAACCATCAAGAGAACGGCCGGTACTGTTAACACTTCATAGCGGCTGGCCACTTCTGGATGAAGAGTGGCATCGATTTCTTCTACTGGAACCTTATACTCTTTGGCAAGTTCCTTTACTCGTGGTTTAACCGCATGACACACCCCACATGTTTGCATGGATATATATATGATTTTTACTTCGTCCATTTTCTCACCTCACTCCTATCATACCCGATAGCCCAAGAAATCTTGCAAACTTTGCTCATAAGCCCTTTTTTAGTAGAAAACACTTAACAAACCGCGTCTTGATTGTGTATAATGGAAGAGTTAAGTCCAGATGAAAATCAGAAAGTGAGTGAAACAATGGGACGTAAATGGGCAAATATTGTCGAAAAGAAAACAAAATTAGATGCTAACAATAGTAAAATCTACGCTAAATTCGGGATTGAAATCTATGTAGCTGCAAAACAAGGGGAACCAGATCCTCATTCAAACCAAAAATTAAAATTCGTTATTGACCGTGCTAAAACTTATAATGTACCACGTCATATCATCGAACGTGCGATTGAAAAAGCAAAAGGTGGCGGCGATGGCGACTACCAAGAACTCCGTTACGAAGGTTTCGGACCAAACGGCTCTATGATTATCGTAGATGCGTTAACAAATAACGTAAACCGTACAGCAGCTGACGTACGTGCCGCTTACAGCAAAAACGGCGGTAACATGGGTGCACCAGGTTCTGTAACATACTTATTTGACCACACAGCAATCTTCGGTATCGCAAACAAAGATGCTGACGAATTATTAGAACAATTAATGGAAGCAGACGTTGACGTTCGTGACGTTGTTCAAGAAGACGACCAAGCGATTGTTTACGCTGAACCAAACGACTTCCACACTGTTCGTAAAGCATTAGAAGATTTAGGAATCACTGAATTCACAGTGAGCGAAATCGAAATGATTCCTCAATCAGAAGTGACACTTGAAGGCGACGACTTACGTTTATTCGAACGTATGATTAACGCTCTAGAAGACAACGAAGACGTTCAAAAAGTGTACCACAACGTAAACTTAGAAGACTAATAATAGAAAAAGCAACATGTAACATACTAAGTTTGAAGTGCACCCCAAAAGTTAGACAGAAAATCTAACTTTTGGGGTGTTTTTATTATGAAATTAACTTATGAAGATAAAGTTCAGATTTATGAACTCAGAAAACAAGGAGTTAGCTACTCAAAACTCTCAGATATGTTTGATATACAGAAGTCAAATCTTAAATACATGATTAAATTGATTGATCGTTATGGTCTAGAGATAGTAAAAAAAGGGAGAAATAATTATTATTCTCCTGAATTAAAACAAGAAATAATTGATAAAGTCCTACATGAAGGCCGTTCTCAAGGAGAAGTTTCTCTTGAATATGCTCTCTTACATCGGGGGCTACTTCCTAACTGGCTCGCACAATACAAGAAAAATAAGTATACTATTGTTGAGAAAACAAGAGGGAGAGTACCTAAAATGGGTCGTAAGCCAAAGAAAAAACTAGAAGAGATGACAGAACTTGAACGCCTTCAGGCTGAAAATGAGTATTTAAGAGCGGAGAATGCCATTCTAAAAAAGTTGAGAGAACTCCGCTTGAAGGAGGAAAAAGAGAAAGAAGAAAGACGCAGATTGTCAGAGAGTTAGTGGCAGAGTTTCCTTTAGATATTCTTCTAAAGATTATCAAACTCGCTCGTTCAACTTACTACTATCATTTAAAGCAGCTAAACCAAGAAGATAAGAATCATGCCATTAAAAACGAAATAGAAACCATTTATACCGAGCATAAAGGGAATTATGGATATCGCCGTATCACTCTTGAGCTTAGAAACCGTGGTTTCATCGTAAATCATAAGAAGGTACAACGTTTGATGAAAATGTTGGGGCTAAGTGCTCGTATTCGTCGAAAACGTAAGTATTCTTCTTATCATGGAGAAGTTGGAAAGAAAGCTGCGAACATTATTCAACGCCAATTTGAAGCTGAAAAACCGATGGAAAAGTGCTATACAGACGTTACGGAATTTTCTATTCCAACAAGCAACCAAAAACTATATTTATCACCAGTTTTAGATGGTTATAACAGCGAAATTATAGCTTATTCTCTATCGTATTCACCGAATTTAAACCAAGTAAAAGATATGTTAGAGAAAGCTTTTAGAGAAGAACAATACGAGAATACTATTCTCCACAGTGATCAGGGATGGCAATACCAGCATGAGTTTTATCATAAATTCTTAGAAAATAAAGGCATTCAGCCATCGATGTCTGGCAAGGGGAATAGTCCTGACAATGGCATGATGGAATCGTTCTTTGGCATTCTTAAATCAGAGATGTTTTATGGCTATGAAAAGACATTTAAATCTATAAAGGAACTTGAGGGGGCAATCGTTGATTATATTGATTATTACAACAACAAACGAATCAAAGTAAAATTAAAAGGACTTAGTCCTGTACAATACAGAACTAAATCCTTCGCTTAAATTAATTGTCTAACTTTTTGGGGTCAGTACAGTTACATGTTGCTTTTTTGTTCCCTTTCAACCTGAGAACACACTTCCCATAAGCTTCTTATCTCGCGGGGCACCTCACCCAGAAAGCACCTTATTCCTTTTTAGCAAAAAGGACAAAACAGGATACGAAAAGCTCCATGGATTCTATAGTAGGAACAATAGCGAGTGCATTCAATGTGAATTACTGCCGCTTGGAAATTTATTTCCTAGCGGCAGTTTGAAGCTTGAAAGGAATTGAGACGTAAGGCTCAATCCGGTGCAGCTATTGTCACTACTATGAAGATATCCATAGGAGCTTGTAGTGTCCTGTTTTTTGTCCGTCCTATTTATTTTGCACATACTGCTCAAGGCGGTAGCTTCCTGCAGTGAGGTAGACCCCTGCCATCGCAAGAATAACCCAGACTGATGGGAAGAGCGTTTGAAGGTCAATCGACTTGTACAACCAGTAAATCGGGCTGATATACGCCACAAGTCTGAGCCAACTTCCTCCAAAATCCCCAAACGCTGCTGGCATTCCAATCCCCGCCATCACCATTACAAACAGCACTCCAAACGTCGTCGCGTGTCCTGGTGATTTGAAAATTCTGAAGAAGAATAAGTTTAGGCAGAGACTGTAAATAATCGTCGCGGCTAATAGTCCTGTAAACACTCCCCAGTTCATTTCTGGAACGAGGCCTGTCAAGAACATCGCTGCCATCATAATCATGTTAACGATAAACATAAAGATAAAGTACGCCAATAAGAACGAAAGTGTAATCTCCAAATTAGAACGTGGAGAGACGACTGAGCGTTTCAACACGTGGCTCTTCTTGAAGTTAATCCAGTCCGAAGCAATCACCGACGCATTCATGATGACATAAAGGAGAGAGATGAGCATGACTACTCCACTCGCAACACTCGTCTTCGTTTCATTGATAGTAACCACCATTTGATTGTCAGTCTCTGGCAAGGTCTCTTCTTTCGTCAACACGCCTGTTTGTTGCAGCTTCGCGTTTAACATAACTTCTTTTAACACCTTCGTCAACTGTGCATCAAGTAGAAAGTCTCTTGTGCCGCGCTGCGTATTCCAGATGCGAATCGTTGGCACTCGGCCTTCTTTTGCCTTTTGTAAATAGTTCGCAGGCACTTCGTAAATAACGGTCATTTCGCCTTTTTTCAAAGCCTCTTTGGCGCTGTCTAAATCGAAGTACACATTCTCTTCTCGAATATACGGCGCAATCAATTCTTGGTACTCCTCATTTCCCTCGTTGAATACAAAGGCAACGGTTTTTGCGACCGTACTTGGTGTTTTCGTATCCACCGTTCCTTGCGTGGTAAGCATAATTCCATTGATAAGGACCGGCATTCCAATCATCATAAAGAGAATCAGTGGCATTTTCAATAATCGTTTCAAATGAAAGATTGTCATTTTTACAAGATTCATTGACGCGCCTCCTTTCTCTTCAATGACCAGTTAAAGGCAACCCCTAACACTAAAATAATCGGTGCGGCAACCATAGCCATCCCTTTCATCGACACGCCATTCATCACATCGACAAATGGGGTGTAAATAAATTGTCGAAACGGATTTCCGCTGAGGAAACTAAAGGTTGAACTAATTCGATCTAGAGGGATGACACCCGATAAGAACATGTAAACCAAGTTGATTCCAGTAGAGAAGGCTGGTAAGTTCTTCTCCGTCACGAAATTGCCGAGTAAGTTTCCAAGAACATTAAAGACTAGACTATAGAAAACGATGAGGACAAAGATGCTACCGATGTTTCCTCCAAAAGTTGTTGGATCGAGGATTTTCCATAGGCCGATATACACGAATGCCAATAGCGTCGTCATAATCATATTCACGGCTAAATCAAGTCTGTCTCGTTCACTAATACTAAATGGCAATACGTTCAAGCGTTTGCGAAGACCGCTGAGTTCTCGTTGTACCCCAAAGCGCATCGCAGTTTCAAGGAACATGATGAATAGAAATCCAAGCCCAGTTATCGCGTAGTGTTGGTTTGCAGTCACTTGGGACTCAGCTTCTACTTGGTCTGTCTCGAAGGCTCTAGATGCGATTTCCTGTTGTAAGGATACAAGCATCCCCGCTGCTTGTTCGGGCGTGATGGATGCATTTTTACTTTCAGCTACAGCATTCATCACGGAACTTGCTTCTAATAATTGCGAAGTCATTGTTTTCAAGAGCGATTCATACACCGCAAGCGACGTACTCGATGTTCGCCCTGATTTCTCAAGGGTAATCGGAGTTGCTTGCGAACGCGTTTGAATCGACTCTGTAAAATCCGAAGGAATCGTCGCAATGATTTTCGCATTTTCTCTAACAGTAGTCAGCGCAATTTGTTTTTCCTCAGTGAGTTGCTCAAACAACGCCACGATTTGTTCTCCAAAAGCTCCTTTGTCTTGATTATCGATATAAATCTTCGTTTCAATCGTTAAATCAGACGGATTGAAGGCACCCTTTGTGGTAAACGCCAAGAATAGCGTTAATAGAAATGGCATTAAGACCATGAGTAATAGCGCCGGAAAAGACTTCAGAGCGGATATTAAATTGGCTTTAATATAACGAATGTATCTCATAAGTCCTCCTTAATCACGAAGCGTCTTTCCTGTTAATTGTAAGAACGCCTCTTCTAATGTCGTTTCTTTTACGTTGACAGATTTAATCACGAGTTGTGCCTGTTCGACTTGCTCAATCAATTTCATCATCGAGAAAATCGTTTGGTCAATCGTGAGGGCTATTTCTTGTCCGTCCACTGTTACAAATTGAATGCCGTTTTCGCTATTCTTCAACACTTCGTCAAATCCAGCAGGCACTCGGTCCAATGTGAGGGCCACCGTTTGTGTATGCCCTACGAGTTTTTTCACTTCTTCTTTCGTTCCATACGCCACTTCTTCTCCTAAATCGAGAATGAAGACGCGCTTACAGAGGGCTTCGATTTCCTCCATATAATGCGACGTGTAAAGAATCGTTGTCCCTTGTTCCGCAAGAGACTGAATATAGTCGAAGATATGTTGACGCGACTGCGCATCAACCCCAACAGTTGGTTCGTCTAAAATCAAAATCGAAGGATTATGCAACATCGCAACGGCGATATTCAAGCGACGTTTCATCCCGCCAGAGTAGTTTTTCACTTTCTCTTTCTTCTTGTCAGTTAGACCGGCCACTTCCAGTAATTTCTCGATTTGACTCTTCAACTCTGCCCCTGCTAACCCGTAAAGTCCACCGAAGTATTCTAAGTTGTCGACTGCATTCAATTCCTCAAGAAGCGCGATATCTTGTGGCACTAAGCCTAAGTGTTTTCGAATTTCTACTTTATCGGTTTTAATCGACTTTCCATTAATGAAAATGTCGCCGCTATCCATCGATTGAATCCCTGTCAGAATATCAATCAATGTACTTTTCCCGGCCCCGTTTGGACCAAGCAAGCCGAATAGTTCCCCTTCCATAATTTCAAAGGAAACATTTTGTAGGACTTTTTGTCGTCCGTAAGATTTGGTTACGTCTTTAATTTCAATCATATGTACACCTCTTTATCGAATAAATGAAAGGAACGCTATTAATAAACAAAGAACAATCGCGACGATTTTTTCCTGTTTTAAATCTTTAGGGGTCTTCTTGGATTCGTTCATTTGTTTATCCTCCTACTTGTTTGTACCCTTATCATAGCAAACACCCATCGGAGTCTATAGTCCAAAACGTCATCACATACCGTGACTAAAGTCATGTTTTCTATAAAAAATACCCCGACTCTTTCAGATTCTATACTCCATGGTGGTTTGTCTGAAAGAATCGGAGCAGTCTTGATTATTGTTTGAGTTTGTTTTCGTACGCGAAAATCACAAGTTGCGTGCGGTCACGCAGTTCTAATTTCGATAAAATCGTACTAATATTATTTTTTACGGTTCCTTCTGAAAGGAAGAGCGTTTGCGCGATTTCTTTATTGCTTAAACCTTGCGCTACTTGTTGGATGAGTTCCACCTCACGTGGTGTGAGCCCCCATTTTTCCGCATCAAAGGTAGCAGGCTTCTCAACAGTTGTATTCGTCAGTAGCGCCTCTGAAATGACCGTATCCATCACGACTTTTCCAGACAAAGCGACTTTAATCCCGTCAAGAATCGCCTCTGGACTACTGTCTTTTAATAAATACCCCGAAGCACCATTTTGCACGGCTTCGACAATATATTCAGTATCTTGGAAAGTCGTCACAATCAGCACCTTCACCTCTGGAAAGGCCTCTTTAATGAGCTTCGTCCCTTCGATTCCGTTACTCTCAGGCATGCGAATATCCATCAAGACCACATCTGGTTGGTGCTTCTTGCAGGCTTCGAAGGCCGCACGTCCACTCTCTGCTAAAGCGAGGACTTCGACATTACCGCTCGCTTCAAGCATGATTTTTAAACCCGTACGGATGAGCATTTCATCGTCGGCAATAATAAGTTTGATTGGGTTTGTCATGGTTTTCCTCGTTTCTATTGTTTTTCTGTATTCGGTAGGATCATTTGCACGGTCACGCCAGGATTGGACGCCTCCAGTGTCACGGACCCGCCTTCTCCTCTCAGGCGTTCTTGGAGTGATTTAAGTCCGCCTTTTGGAGCTAAATCGACCGCTCCTGTTCCGTTATCCTTAATCGTTACGACTAATTGCGATGGATTATACATGAGTAGCACGGTAATGCGTGTAGCTTGTCCGTGTCGCATCGCGTTTGTAATCGCCTCTTGGACCCCACGGAAGATACTGAGCTCTGCCTCACTTGTGAGCGTGAAGGTCGGCTCATTTTTTCTAAACTGAATATCGATGCCGCTGTTGACTTGTACCTCGTGGAAAAATTCTTCCAGCGCAATATCCAACTGCTTCTTATCCATTTGTTCTGGCTTCAAGTCATGAACGATTTTACGCACTTCTTGCAAGCCCTCGACTGCAAAATCACGCAGTCCTTCGCTCATCTCTTGAATCGGTGAATTTTGTTGCTTGGCCAGTTGCGAAATCGCCCCTAGCTGAATAATAATCGTGGACAGACTATGTCCCACTGAATCGTGAATCTCACGAGAAATTCGGTTTCGCTCTTGCAGCGTGAAAATTTCCTTCATCGTCCCCATTTTATATTGAGCTTGTTGCAAATCATACCGTTGCTCGCTGAGTTTTTGCTCGGCTTTTTCCAATTCTTCTTGCAGCGCTCTTCGCTCTTCCAAAATATGATTTCCATAAGAGAAGAATAAAAGGAAGAACAAGGTCATCACGACTTGAATGCTGTTCCCTTGTTGAACAGCTGGAACGATAACCACCGCTCCTAATATGAACTGTAGAATCAATGCATTTCTAAAGGAGAATCGGAGACTCACCTCGAAGCAGAGAAGAAGAATCAGTCCTGTAAAAATGGTATGGAAATACAAACAGAGGAGGACGACCGCGATGCCTTCAATCAGGATATACCACTGATATTTCAATGAATAATAGCCAACTTGCACAAGCGCGATAAATCCAAAGAAGAAGGCGATGTCTCCTGCGTTCATATTCGGTAGTTGCGACCATTCAAAAAGCGCAAAAAGGATGAAACCATACCGAATAATGAATCGTACCCATTGATCGATTTTCATGATTTCACCCCTTTGTTATTACTGATTTAATAAAAATAAAAACGCGATAAAATTATTGAGAAAATGCATCGAGATAGATGCAAAAACATTGTCGTTATAATAACGATACATCCCAACAATCGGAATCGTTAATGGGACGTACATCAATGCCGCTGTCCAATCAATCAAACCTGCAGCATCTTTTGAAAGTGCGTGAAGTAGCACGAATAGAAACGCTGAAATAAACGTTAATACGTGAACGTTGAGCGATTTCTTAAATGACCCGATAATCGCTTCACGAAACACCAATTCTTCTAGGATTGGCGCCACAACGCATAGTAGAACAAACATCAAGACGGCGTCATTTGCGCTCATCATCTTCTCAATTTGTTCTTGGTTGTCCGACGTCACATCTCCAATAAACTGAGCGACCGCAATTGCTAATCCGATACGAAGTGCGTATCCAATTGCCAAATCTCGAATAAACGGACGCTTGATGAAGTTTTTGAACCCTTCCACAAGCTTCTCGCGGAACAATGCGACCCCAATCGCTGTTGAAACCAGTTGAAGGATCAGGTAGGCATTTGTATCAACACTTGGTCCCGAAGACGTATAACGAATAAAGAACGCCGGGAAAACCATCAAGTTTAAAAAGTAAACAACCCATAATAGAACCGCATTTTTCTTCATAGAACACCTCTAGTCATCCGTGAAACGGACTGGTTTTGTATTTTTAATGCTATAGATTTTTTCAATTTTGCCATCATGCCATACGATACCGTGAAGCGCGCCGCCAAAAACAGCTCCGCCATCGATACCGATTTTGCCATCATGTTGCCATAATTTCATAAAGTCGCCATCTTCGTTTAAGCCACGTAAAGGTGTGTGCCCGAAGATAATCGTTTTGCCAGTGTTGTTGGCCCCTTTATGGAATGGCTCACGAATCCAGTAGAAGTCTTTTGGCTCAGTGTCGTGCCAGTCGTCTAAGCGTAAATCCACTCCAGCATGCGCTAAGAGCAAGTCGCCTTCATCGATAAAGAGAGGACGTTCTCTTAGAAATGCGATGAGTTCTGGATATTGTGCTTTAATCGCTTCGGCATCTTCCACAGGATTGACTGGAGTACCTTGTGGGCGACCGAGTAAGTCGTTAATCGTCGTATCCCCATTGTTTCTGAAGTAGTGTGGAAAACGTCCTTCAGGATCGTCGATAAATGCAAGGAACATCACTTCATGATTTCCCATCAAATACCATGCATTTTTCTCTTTCGCATATTTCATTCCTGTTAGGACACTACGTTTATTGTCTGGTCCACGGTCAATCAAGTCTCCCATAAAGACAAGTTGCTGAGTTTCTTCGTCCCAGTTTTGAAGCATTTCTTCCATCATATCTGCTTCGCCGTGAATATCACCAATAATAAAATACGTTTTTTTCATTTTCTACACCTCAATTGCTCTGTTACTGTCTATTATAGCAAACTTTCGCGTCAATATGAAAGTGGATTTGACTCATGAAAAATTTTGCAAAAAAAGAAGCCTTACTTTCGTAAGACTTCTTCGTCATTTAAGATTATTGGTTTTCTTTTTTACGAGTGAATAATAACGCTGCCGCTACAACCACAAGTACGCCACCAATGATAACAGTGAATCCTTTTGCTGTACCTGTATTTGGTAATTCAGGACGTTTTGGTTCTTCTGTTGTTGGAACTGCTGGAGTTTCTGTTGTCGTTGAAGCTGTAGTTGTTGTAGCTTCAGTTGTCGTTGAAGCTGTAGTTGTTGTAGCTTCAGTTGTCGTTGAAGCTGTTGTAGTTGTTGCTTCTGTTGTTGTTGAAGCAGTAGTAGTTGTTGCTTCTGTTGTTGTAGTACTTTCAGTAGTTGATTCAGTCGTAGTTGTTGAAGTTGTGCTTTCTGTAGTACTTTCAGTTGTGCTTTCAGTTGTTGTCGTAGTAGTTGTAGTAGTTGTTTCAGGCATATCCCCATCAGCTGTACCTGAACCAGATAATAATGTGTAAATTACATCTGTTGATTGTTCACTATCTAAGCCGTCAGCTGTAATTGAGATTCTGTTTTGTGGGTTCTTTCTAGGATCCACTAAGTTTACGATATAGTCAACGTAAATAATTTTATCTGTTGTATCGATTTTTACTTTAATACCTGTATCAGTGATTTCATAGTCACTTTCAGAAAGGAATCCAGCTGAAACCCATGGATTTTCTGAATCTACTAATTCAACACGTAATGAACCAGGTACGTATGTTTGGTTTGAATCCCAAACATCTTTAATTTCAACATTACTTAATGTTTTTCTAGCGGCGTTTAAACGTGCCCACCAGTGAACTTGTTCAGCGTTCTCTGTTGGTTGAAGACCCCATTTAGTCACCATTTCTCCTGGAGTAGGTCCTTCAAGTGGATCAATTTTTTGTGATACGACAGTACCGTTAAAATCAAGTTCTTGAGTAGTATCTGCTAAACGATTGTCTGGTTCCCACTTAACATCAACTGTTAATTCAACAGTTTTGTTTAACTTGTGGTCTTTGAAGTATGGACCAAATGTTACTGTAACAGTTCCATCTTCTGGTGACACTTCACCTGCTGCTACTTTTTCTCCCGCTTTATTATAAATTGGGAAGCTGTAAGAAGATTGAATCTTCACTGGTGAATTCACTTTGAATGTCATTTTGTCATTCATGTTGATATCAATATTATCAGGAATATCTACTTTAAATGTAATTCCCCAACGAGCATATAAATCGGCTGCATCTCCCGAAATTTGAACAGTTGGATTCTTCACTTCAATCGCTGTTCCATTTTTTGTTACTTCTGCCGCACTTGCTTGTTTTGGAGTAAAGAATACTGCTAAAGCAAATAGAGCGGATAGTAATAAGAATAATTTCTTTTTCATAAAAATCCTCCTAGTTTCTTGATTTAAATTCTATCCTTTCAAAATCAATCATTTTTTTCTTCTAAAATCAACACTGTTTTTTCGAAAAAGCGATTACGTTTTGAAATAAATTTGAACATAAATCAACTAATAGTTATTCTAAACTACTATTGCTCTAACTGCAATTCAAAAACCCCTAAATCATGTGTTTTTAATGATTTTTTTCTTTTAAAAATGAAAAATAAAAAAGCTAGAAATATCGGAAATATTTCTAGCTTGCTCAATTATTATAAAATTCATTTAAAGCTACTTGCCGGGATTGAACCGGCGACCTCCACCTTACCAAGGTGACGCTCTACCGACTGAGCTAAAGCAGCGTTTTTTGGGTAAAAAAAAAGAACTCCGCCAGTAGGACTCGAACCTACGACATCATGATTAACAGTCATGCGCTACTACCAACTGAGCTATGGCGGAAAAATATTAAAGCGTGGCAACGTCCTACCCTCGCAGGGAGAAACCCCCAACTACTATCGGCGCTAAGAAGCTTAACTTCTGTGTTCGAGATGGGAACAGGTGTATCCTTCTTGCCATCGTCACCACACTTTATCTT